>NZ_JAAFAN010000029.1:0-48766 GCF_010287905.1 Cellulosimicrobium composti | reverse complement strand
CCCGGCCCGTTTATGCCCCGGGCCGGCGGGCGCCGCCCCGGGGGGGGCGGGGGTGGGGCCGGGGCGGGGGGCGGGCCCGGTCGCCGGCACGGCCCCGTCGCCCGCGTCGCCGGGCCGCGTCGTCAGGCCGTGAGGACCTCGGTCGTCAGGGTCAGCCCCTCGGCCTCGGGGTCGCGGTCCACGGCCACGACGTCGCCGTCGCTCACGTCGCCCGCGAGGAGCATCCGCGCGAGGCGGTCGCCGATCTCGCGCTGCACGAGGCGGCGCAGCGGGCGCGCCCCGTACGCGGGGTCGAAGCCCTCGAGCGCGAGCCACTCGCGGGCGGCGGTCGTCACGTCGAGCGTGATGCGCCGGTCGGCGAGGCGACGTGCGAGGCCGGCCACCTGGATGTCGACGATCCGGCCGAGCTCGTCGAGCGTGAGCGGCTCGAACACGATGACGTCGTCGAGGCGGTTGAGGAACTCGGGCTTGAAGGACGCCCGCACCGTGCTCATGACGGCCTCGCGCTTCGCCGCGTCGTCGAGCATCGGGTCCACGAGGAACTGCGAGCCGAGGTTCGAGGTGAGCACGAGGATGACGTTGCGGAAGTCGACCGTGCGGCCCTGGCCGTCGGTGAGGCGGCCGTCGTCGAGCACCTGCAGCAGGATGTCGAAGACCTCCGGGTGCGCCTTCTCGACCTCGTCGAGCAGCACGACCGAGTACGGCCGGCGCCGCACGGCCTCGGTGAGCTGGCCGCCCTCCTCGTACCCGACGTACCCCGGGGGCGCGCCGACGAGCCGGGCGACCGAGTGCTTCTCCGAGTACTCGGACATGTCGATGCGCACCATGGCGCGCTCGTCGTCGAACAGGAAGTCCGCGAGCGACTTCGCGAGCTCCGTCTTGCCCACGCCCGTGGGGCCGAGGAAGAGGAACGAGCCCGTGGGGCGGTCCGGGTCGGCGACCCCCGCTCGCGAGCGGCGCACGGCGTCGGACACCGAGCGCACCGCGGCCTGCTGGCCGATGAGGCGCTCGCCGATGACGTCCTCCATGTGCAGCAGCTTCTCGCTCTCGCCCTGGAGCATGCGGCCCGCGGGGATGCCGGTCCACGCGGAGACGACCTCCGCGATCTCGTCCGCGCCGACCTTGTCCGCGATCATCGGGGCGGGCTCCTGGCCGGACGCGGCGAGCGCGTCGTCCGCGCGCTCCTCCGCCTCGGCCGCGTCGAGCTCGCGCTGCACCTGCGGGATCTCGCCGTACTGGAGGCGGCCCGCGGTCTCCAGGTCGCCCTCGCGGATCGCGCGCTCGACCTGCACGCGCAGCTCGTCGAGCTTGGCGCGCAGCTCGCCGACGCGGTTGTGCCCGGCCTTCTCGGCCTCCCACCGCGCCGTGAGCGCGGCGAGCTCCTCGCGCCGGTCCGCGAGGTCGGCGCGCAGCTTCTCGAGCCGCTCGAGCGACGCCGGGTCGGTCGACTCCGAGAGCACGACCTCCTCCATCTCCAGGCGCGTCACGGCCCGCTGGAGCTCGTCGATCTCGACCGGGGACGAGTCGAGCTCCATGCGCAGGCGCGACGCCGCCTCGTCGACGAGGTCGATCGCCTTGTCCGGGAGCTGGCGCCCGGTGATGTACCGGTCGGAGAGGGACGCCGCGGCGACGAGCGCCGAGTCGGCGATCGTCACCTTGTGGTGCGCCTCGTACCGCTCCTTGAGGCCGCGCAGGATCGCGACCGTGTCCTCGACCGAGGGCTCGCCCACGAACACCTGCTGGAACCGGCGCTCGAGCGCGGGGTCCTTCTCGATGTACTCGCGGTACTCGTCGAGCGTCGTGGCGCCCACGAGGCGCAGCTCGCCGCGCGCCAGCATCGGCTTGAGCATGTTGCCCGCGTCCATGGCACCCTCGCCGCCGGCGCCCGCGCCGACGACCGTGTGCAGCTCGTCGATGAACGTGACGACCTCGCCGTCGGAGGACTTGATCTCCTCCAGGACGGCCTTGAGGCGCTCCTCGAACTCACCGCGGTACTTGGCGCCCGCGACCATGCTCGCCAGGTCGAGCGACACGAGCCGCTTGCCCTGGAGGGACGTCGGGACGTCGCCCGCGACGATGCGCTGCGCGAGCCCCTCGACGACGGCCGTCTTGCCGACGCCAGGCTCGCCGATGAGCACCGGGTTGTTCTTGGTGCGGCGGCTCAGCACCTGCACGACGCGCCGGATCTCGGCGTCGCGCCCGATGACGGGGTCGAGACGGCCCTCGGCGGCAGCGGCGGTGAGGTCGGTGCCGTACTGCTCGAGCGCCTTGTAGGTGCCCTCGGGGTTGGGGCTCGTCACGCGCGCGCTCCCGCGCACGGCCGGGAGAGCCGAGCGCAGCGCGTCCACCGTGGCGCCTGCCTGCTGGAGGATGGTCGCGGCCTGCGACGACCCCGCCGCGATGCCGAGCAGGAGGTGCTCCGTCGAGACGTACTCGTCCCCGAGCGCCTGTGCCTCCTTGGCGGCGTTGTCGAGGGCGGTGGACGTCGCGCGCGACGCCGTCGGCTGGGCGACCGCGGACCCGCTCGCGGTGGGCAGCGCGACGAGGGCCGCGCGGACCTTCTGCCCGACGGCCTGCTTGTCGGCGCCGACGGCGTCGAGCAGCCCGACGGCGACGCCGCCCTCCTGGGTGAGCAGCGCGGCGAGGAGGTGGGTCGGCTCGAGCTGCGGGTTGCCGGCGGCCGACGCGGTCTGGATCGCCTCGCCGATCGCCTGCTGCGACATGGTCGTGAACTTCGTTTCCATAGGTGCTCCGGTGTGCTGCGCGAAAAGATGGTCTGACCAGTGGAACGACTCCTAAGTTGAGTGTATTCCGCTCAACTTCCCTCGGCACGTCTCCCGCCCTCCAGGGCGCCGCGGGGACCCCGAGGAGCGGATGAACTCCGGCCGCATTCCGTCTCAAATCGGCATCGACCCTCGCCCCGGGCGACGATCCGCGACATGCTGGCCCGGTGAACTCCACACCCTTGCGCAGACGACTCGGCCTCGGCGCCCTCCTCGCCACCCTCGCACTCCTCCTCACGGGGTGCATGCGGATGGACATGGCCATCACCCTCAACGAGGACGACACGTTCGACGGCAGCGTCGTCATGGCGTTCTCGGACGAGCTCGCGCAGTCCCTCGACATGGACCCGCAGGAGATGTGGGACCAGATGGGCTCCGAGATGGAGTCCGACCTGCCCGAGGGCGCGACCCAGGAGCCGTACGCCGAGGACGGCTACACGGGCACCCGGATCGCGTACGCCGACCAGCCGATCGCGCAGCTCGACTCCGGCGCGGCGGACTCGATCTCCGTCACGCGCGAGGGTGACGAGTACGTCGTGAGCGGGTCGATGGACATGACGGACGAGGAGTTCGACCCCGAAACGGGCGACGCCACGAGCGACGAGATGACGCGGCAGATGATGGAGAGCCTCGACATCCGCATCGCCATCACGTTCCCCGGTGAGGTCACCGAGTCGAACGGCGAGATCGACGGCAACACCGTCACCTGGACGCCCGTCGTGGGCGAGACCAACGAGATGACGGCGCGCGGCTCCGCGGTCGCGGGCGGCTCGGCGGGCTCGGGCGACGAGGGCTCCGACGAGGAGACGTCGGACTCCGACGGCGCCGCGGTGCCCGACACCGGCGACGGCTCGGCGGACGCGTCGGACTCCGGCTCGTCGGCCTGGATCTGGCTCGTGCTCGGCGGCGTGGTGCTGCTCGGGATCATCGGCCTCGTGCTGTGGCTCGTGCTCCGCTCGAAGCCCGGCACGCAGGACGGCCAGGCCGCGGGCTTCGCGCAGGGCGGCCAGCCGGGCGCGTACGCCGGCGGCCAGCAGCCGGGGCAGGGCCAGTACCCCGGCCAGCCGGGCCAGTACCCGGGTCAGCAGGGCCAGTACCCCGGCCAGCAGGCCGGCCACCCGGCGCAGCCGGGCGCGTACCCGGGTCAGCCCGGCGCCTACCCCGGCCCGCAGGGACCCCAGCAGGGCCAGTACCCCGGCCAGCAGCAGCCTCAGCACCCCGGACAGCAGCAGCCTCAGTACCCCGGACAGCAGCAGTCCCCGTATCCCGGCCAGCAGCCGGGCCAGTACCCGGGCCCGCAGCAGCCCGGCCAGCCGGGTCCGCAGGGGTACGGGGCACAGCCTCCGGCACCGGGGCAGTACGCGCCCGGGCCGCCGGCCCCGCCCCAGCAGGGCGGGCAGCCGGGTGCGGCGCCGTTCACCCCTCCGGGCGCGCCGCAGCACCCGCAGTCCTCGCCGACGACGCCCCTGCCGGCCCAGCCGGGCGCGACCCAGCCGCTGCCGCCGTACCAGCAGCCGGCCCCGACGCAGCCGCTCCCGCCCCAGCCGGGCGGCGCGGCACCGGACACCGGCGCGCCGGGCGGCCCGGACGACGAGATCGACGACGCGACGCGCCTGCGCCCGCCCTCGGAGTGACTTCCGCGCGGGGCGACACCGCACGCCGGTGACGCCCCGCCGACCGACGCCACGGCGCCGGGCCGCCCCGTACGGGGTCGACCCGGCGCCGTCGTGCGTCAGTCGGCGTCCGGAAGGCTCGACCAGAGCCCGGCGGCGACAGCCGCCGCGCCGTCGGCGTCCCGCGCGGCGCACAGGCGGACGAGCTCGTCGTGGCGTCCGAGGGACCCCTGGGCGTCGGGCGCGGCGAAGCGCAGGCGCTCGGCCCGGCGCAGGACCGGCGTGAACTGCTCGAGCACGGCGACGACCGCCCGGTTCCCGGCCACCTCGACCGGGACGCCGTGGAGGTCGTCGTCGGCGGCGATCGCCGCGTCCACGTCGCCCGTCTCCACGGCCGCGGCGAAGCGGCGTGCGGCGTCGCGCATCGCGTCGAGGTCCGCGTCGGTGAGCAGGGGGACGGCCTGGCGCACGGCGAGCTGGTGCATCGCGGCGACGACGTCGCGCGCCTCGCGCAGCGCGCGCAGGTCGAGCGAGCTGACGACGGTGGACCGCCCCGGACGCGCGACGACGAGGCCGCCGCGCGCGAGCCGCAGCAGGGCCTCGCGCACAGGCGTCCGGCTCACGCCGAGCCAGGCGGCCAGCTCGACGTCGCGCAGCTGCTCCCCCGGTTCGAGGGTGCCGTCGATGATGGCGTCCCGGAGCCGGGTGTAGACGTCGTCGCGCAGGAGCGTGCGACCGACCGCGGGCGAGTGTGGAGGGATGGGCACAGCCCCATTCTTCCTCGCCTCCCGGCCCGCGGTCGCTCGCATGGAATATATTGCATACCGGTGAGGTTGGAGGCGCGTACCGGGATGGCCCCGGACCCGATGGGAAGGGAAGATCGCCATGACCACCACCACGCAGCAGACCGTCGTCCTCGTGCACGGCGCGTTCGCCGACTCCTCGAGCTGGAACGGCTCGATCCCAGCCCTGCAGGCCGCCGGGCACCGCGTGATCGCCGTCGCCAACCCCCTGCGCGGCCTCGAGCACGACGCCGCCTACCTCCGCAGCGTCCTCGCGGGCGTCGACGGGCCCGTCGTCCTCGTCGGGCACTCCTACGGCGGCACGGTCATGACGGTCGCCGCCGAGGGCAACCACCAGGTGACCGCGCTCGTGTACGTCGCGAGCTTCCTCCCCGAGGTCGGCGAGAGCACGGGCGAGCTGGCCGCGAAGTTCCCCGGCGCCGAGCTCGGCGCGGCCCTCGAGGCCGTCCCCGCCCCGACCCCGGACGGCGGCACCGGGGACGACCTCTCCATCCGCCAGGACCGGTTCCGCGAGGTCTTCGCCGCGGACGTCCCGGCCGGCACGGCCGCACTCATGGCGGCCACGCAGCGACCGATCATCGGCCAGGCACTGGCAGACACGGCGAGCGCCGCCGCGTGGCGGACGATCCCGTCGTGGAGCCTCGTCGCGCGCCAGGACCTCGCGATCCCGCTCGAGTCGGAGCGGTTCATGGCCGAGCGCGCCGGGGCCACGACCGTCGAGGTCGACGCGTCCCACGCCGTCTCCGTGTCGCGGCCCGACGCGGTGACGGACGTCGTCCTCGCGGCCGCGCGCGCGACCGCCCGCTGACCGCTCGACGTCGCGTCGCCCGAGGGCCCGGGCGCGGCTCGCACGTCACGTGCGGCCGCGCCAGGGCCGGGGCGCCGCCCGCGGGCGTCCGGGAGCGTCGCCCTCCGAGGCGCCGAGGAGGACGACCATCTGGTCGGGATCTTTTTGTTCAATGGCATTGCCTTTTGCGCGCAGAGCGGGATATCGTCGCCCGAAGCGCCAGGTGCCCCAGGCACCCGACGGCCGGGGGCGTTACCGGTTCACTCAACGAGGAGTCACCATGAAGCATCACGCCTGGCGCCTGGCCACTGGTCTCACCGCAGCAGCGAGCGCACTCGCCGTCGGGGTCGCCGCGATCCCGGCGAGCGCGAGCGACGACGAGTACAAGGTCCTCGTCGTCGGCGAGACCCTGGGCTTCCGCCACTCCCACATCGACGAGACGACCGAGGCGGTCATCGCCATCGGCGAGGAGCGCGGGTTCACCGTCGACGTCTGGGACTCGCGGCAGCCCGAGCTGACGCTCACCTCGACGCCGTTCACGAGCGCCGAGGACCTCGCGCAGTACGCGACGATCGTCTTCGCGTCCCCGGTCGACGGCACGAACAACCAGGACCCGGCGCGCCCGCGCCTGCTCAACGACTCGGAGCTCACGGCCCTCCAGGGCTACATCCGCGACGGCGGCGGGTACGTGGGCCTGCACGCCGCGACCGACACCATGCACGCGGTGCCGTGGTACAGCCAGCTGAGCGGCGGGTCGGCCCGGTTCGCGAGCCACCCGGCCCAGCAGACGGCCACGATGCGGGTCGAGAGCCCCGCGCACCCGTCGACCGAGATGCTGCCCGCGGAGTGGACGCGGTTCGACGAGTGGTACAACTTCACGAGCAACCCGCGTGAGGACGTCCACGTGCTCATCACCCTGGACGAGTCGACCTACAACCCCGGCCGAGACGCCATGGGCGCCGACCACCCGATCGCCTGGTGCCACAACTTCGAGGGCGGGCGGTCCTGGTACGAGGGTGCCGGCCACGTCGACTCGTCGTACTCCGACCCGGTCTTCCTCGCGCACCTCACGGGCGGCATCGAGTGGACGGCCGGCAAGGTGAGCGGCGGCGGTGACTGCGTCACCTTCAAGGAGGTCGACGGCATCGTCACGTCGCTCTCCACGGGCTCGAACCGCGCGGAGAAGCTCGGCGGCGACGTGGCGGACTACCTCGACCGGGCCGAGGCCGCTGCCGACGCGGGCGACCACGCCGGGGCGATCAAGGTCCTCAAGCAGGCCAAGGGCAAGGCGCACGGTCTCCAGGACGACACGCTCGTCGAGAAGATCGCGGACCTGATCGAGTGGCAGCAGGCGCTCGTCTGACCACCGGTCCCTGACACCGACCCGAAGCGGTCACGCCTGCTCGGCGTGGCCGCTTCGGCGTCCTGGCGGGACCGCACCGCGGGCGGTCAGGACTCGACGGTGACCTCGACGACGTCGCCCACGGCGTCGAACCGCACCGCGGGCCAGTAGCCGTCGAGGAAGTGCCCGCCGCACGAGTCCGCGAGGTGGACGATCATGCCGCCGTCGTCGTGCCGTTCGACGAGCTCGACCACGAGGTCGTCGATCAGCTCCGTCAGATCGTCCGGCGTCGGCTCGTCCTCGCTGAACCGCCGCGCCACGGCCTCGACGGCGCGGCGCGCGAGCCGCGGGCTCAGGGCGTCGTCCCACAGCGCCTCCGCGGGCTCGTACGCGAGCGCCGTGGCGCCGACGCCGGGGTCGACCTCGGCGAGCGTCGCGGGCCGCCACGACGGGTCGCGGTCCTTGTCGACCACCTGCGCGCGGATCCCCTCGACGAGGTCGGGCTGGGTGTCGACGAACCACGAGACGAGCCGGTACTCCTGCTCGAGGGCCGAGCGCAGGTCGGGCAGCGTGCGCGCGCTGCGGACCGCGGCGAGCGCCACGGTCACCGCGGTGGGCGACAGGCGTTCGAGCTCGTCCGCCTCGGCGCCCGCGTGCTCGTCCCCGTCCGCGGCGGCCGCCCGCAGGCGCGCCACGACCTCCGGCACCGTGGGCGCCGAGTAGACCGCGTCGATGACGGAGCGGCGCGCGACGAGCCCGGACACGGGCGCGGGCAGCGCGTGGCGGCGCACGACCTCCCGCACGTCCTCGACGTCGAGCGGGTCGACGCCCGCGGCCGCGAGAGCGGCGAGGTCGGCGACGAGCACGGGCAGCCGCTCGCTCGGCACGTAGTGGTCGGCGAGCCCGGCGACGATCGCGTCGGCGGCGTCCATCGTCACGGCGCCGAGCGCGAGCATCTCGCCCAGGCGCCCGGGCGCGCGCGCGAGCAGCCACGACCCGCCGACGTCGGGCGTGAACCCGATCCGCGTCTCGGGCATCGCGACGCGCGACCGCTCCGTGACGACCCGCACCGGCGCGTGCGCGCCGAGGCCCACGCCCCCGCCCATCGTGATGCCGTCCATGATCGTCACGACGGGCACGGGCAGCTCCGCGAGCGCCGCGTCCACGGCGTACTCGCGGCGGAAGTAGCGCCGCGCGTCGGACTGCCGGCCGGCGACGACCGACGCGCGCAGCTCACGGACGTCGCCGCCCGCGCAGAAGCCGCGGTCGCCCGCGCCGTCGAGCAGCACGAGCCGCACCGTCGGGTCGAGGCGCCACGCGTCGAGCACGTCGGCGATCTCGCCGAGCATCGTGTACCCGAGGGCGTTGAGGGCCCGGGGCCGGTCCAGGGTGAGGTGCCCGACGCCGTCATCGACGCGGGCGATGATCTCGCTCGTCACGCGCGCCACGGTACCTCCGCACCCGCCTGTCGGCCCTCCACGGACGCGCCCGTCGTGGGACCCTGGCACGTCGGACGGGTCGGCGGCGAGGAGGCTTCGGTGGACGGGACGCGACGAGCGGGCGGGTGGCGCCCCGACGTGCTGGGCGGCGACTGGGTCGCGCGCGACCTCGACCTGCCGGACGGCGCGGTCGCGACCCTCGTGCGCCGCGAGACGGAGCCCGGCGGGGACCGCCCCGCCGTGCTCTACGTGCACGGCTTCATCGACTATTTCTTCCAGACCCACGTCGCGGAGGCGGTCGAGGCGCGCGGGTACCGGTTCTACGCGCTCGACCTGCGCGGGTACGGGCGCTCGATCGGCAAGGGCTCGGGGGCGCCGTCGCGGCCCGACGACGACCCGAACTTCGTCACCGACCTCGCCGTGTACGCGCAGGATCTCGACGCCGCCGCGCGGGCGGTCCGCGCCGAGGGGCACGAGCGGCTCGTCGTGCTGGGGCACTCGACGGGCGGGCTGGTCGCGAGCCTGTGGGCCGACGCGCGGCCCGGCCGGCTCGCGGCGCTCGTGCTCAACAGCCCGTGGTTCGAGCTCAACAAGCCGTGGGTGTACCGCGGGCCGGTGACGTGGGTGGTCGACGTCGTCGGGCGGGTCGCCCCGCGGTTGGTCGTGGGCGGGCTCGACCCGCACTGGGCGCAGGCCCTGCACTCCAGCACGGGCGGGGAGTGGGACTTCGACCTCGCGTGGAAGCCGCTCGAGGGCTTCCCCGTGCGCGCGGGGTTCCTGCGGACCGTGCGCCGGGCGCACGCGCGCGTGGCCCGCGGGCTGCACGTCGACTGCCCCGTGCTCGTGCTCGCGTCCGCGCGCAGCGGCCCGGCGACGGGCTGGCACCCGGAGCTGCTGACCACCGACAGCGTGCTCGACGTCGGGCACATCACCTCGCGCGCGGCGCGCCTGGGCGACGACGTCACGGTCGTGAGCGTCGAGGGCGGCGCGCACGACCTCGCGCTGTCGCCCGAGCCCGCGCGCTCGACGTACCTGCGCGAGGTGCTCGACTGGCTCGACGCCCGCGTCTGACGGTGGCTCGCGGTGCGGGATCCAGGGGCCCGGCACCCGGGCCGACGACGCACCCACCCGCCGACCGCCGTCGTTCACCGCCGTGTCCGAATCCCGCTAGCCACGGCGTGCCCGGCGGGTGAGGATCGAGTCATGACCACGACGACCACGGCCGCGCGCACGACGCCGCAGACCGCACCGGACCCGGCCCGGGACCCTGCGTTCACCGAGCGCTACCGCGCGATCGCGTCGCGGGACCGCCGGTTCGACGGCCAGTTCATCACCGCCGTGCGCAGCACGGGCATCTACTGCCGCCCGTCGTGCCCGGCGCGCACGCCCCGGCCCGAGAACGTCACGTTCTTCCGCACGTCCGCGGCCGCGCACGAGGCGGGGTACCGCGCGTGCAAGCGCTGCCTCCCCGAGGCCGTGCCTGGCACCCCGTCGTGGGACCTCGGGCACGACCTGTCCGCCCGCGCGATGCGGCTCGTCGCCGACGGGGTCGTGGACCGCGAGGGCGTCGACGGTCTCGCCGCGCGCCTCGGCTACTCCGCCCGCCACGTCCACCGCGTGCTCGTCGCGGAGCTCGGCGCGGGACCGGTCGCGCTCGCGCGCGCCCTGCGGGCCCAGACCGCCCGCGCCCTGCTCACGGGCACCGACCTGCGACTCGCCGACGTCGCGTTCGCGGCGGGCTTCGGGAGCGTGCGGCAGTTCAACGACACGATCACCGAGGTCTTCGACACGACGCCGAGCGAGCTGCGCCGCCGCGCGCGGCCCGACCGCGCGGGCCGCACCGGTCCGGGCGGTCGGGCCGGCACGACCTCCCCGCTCCCGGACGTCCCGGAGACCGGCGGCGCGACGCCGGCGGTCCTCGACCTCACGCTCCCCCTGCGCGAGCCCTACGACGCGCCCGGCGTGTTCGCGTTCCTCGCGGCGCGCGCCGTCGACGGCGTCGAGGTGGCCGACCTCGCGGGGCCCGTGCTCTCCTACGCGCGCACGCTCGCCCTGCCGCACGGGCCGGGCGCGTTCCGCGCGACGTACGGCCCGCCGCCCGGGCGCCCGCGCGGCGCCGCACGGTTCCACGTGGAGCTCGAGCTGACGTCGGTCGCGGACCTGCCCGCGGCGATCGCCCGGGTCCGTCGCCTGTTCGACCTCGACGCCGACCCGGCCGCCGTGGACGCCGCGCTCGTGGCGGACCCCGCGCTCGCCGCGTCCGTGCGCGCCGTGCCCGGGGTCCGGGTGCCGGGCGCGGTCGACGCCGCCGAGATCCTCGTGCGCGCGCTCGTCGGCCAGCAGATCTCCGTCGCCGCCGCGCGCACGCACCTGTCGCGGCTCGCGGCAGCGCTCGGGACGCCGTTCGCCTCCCGGTTCGGTCCGACGCTCCTGTTCCCGACGCCGGCCCGGATCGCCGAGGACGGCGCCGCCCACGTGCGCGGGCCCGCCCGGCGGACCGCGGCGGTCCTCGGCGCCGCGCGCGCCCTCGCCGACGGCACGCTCGCGCTCTCCCCCGCCGACGACCCGGCAGCCCAGCGCGCGGCGCTCGAGGCGCTGCCCGGCGTCGGGCCCTGGACGTCCCGGTACGTCGCGCTGCGCGTCCTGCACGACCCCGACGTCCTGCTCGACGGGGACCTCGCGCTCCGCGCGGGCGCCGCCGCGCTCGGGCTTCCCGACGACCGCCGGGCGCTCACCGCGCACGCCGCGCGCTGGGCGCCGTGGCGCTCGTACGCGGCGATGCACCTGTGGCGCGCCGCCGCCCCCATGACCACCGCCCCCGCGAAGGAGACACCGTGACCACCGCACCCCGCACCGCCGCCCCGGCGACCGACGCGCGCGCAGCCGCCGCCGTCACGACGACGCTCGCCACGCCCGACGGCCCGTTCACGGTCGTCGTCGACCCCGAGGGCACCGTCCTCGCGTCCGGGTGGACGTCCGACCCGGCCGATCTCGTCGCGCTCGTGCACCCCGGGCTGCGGCCCGCGGAGGTGACGTCGGTCGCCGACGACGACCCTGCCGTCGCGACGGCCGCCGCCGCGGTACGCGCCTACTACGCGGGCGACGTGCACGCGATCGACGCCGTGCCCGTGCGGCAGGCGTCCGGGCCGTACCGCGCGCACGCCTGGGACGTGCTGCGGACGGTCGAGCCCGGCGACCCCGTGACGTACACGCGGTACGCCGAGCTGTCCGGCCGCCCCGCGGCGGTGCGCGCCGCCGCGGGCGCGTGCGCGACGAACGCCGCCGCGCTGTTCGTGCCGTGCCACCGCGTGCTGCGCACGGACGGCAGCCTCGGCGGGTTCCGCTACGGCCTCGAGGTCAAGCGCAGCCTGCTCGAGCGCGAGGCGCGCGCCACGGGAGCGCCCGCGCTGCTCGCCTGAGCCGTCATCCCCAGCCGAAGAGCTGCGTCCACGCGCCGTCGGCGTGCCCGACGCCGATCTCCCGCAGGTCGCAGCTGAGGATGTTCGCGCGGTGGCCCGGTGAGTCCATCCACGCCCGCACGACGTCCTCGGCGGTGCGGTACCCCTTCGCGACGTTCTCCGCGCCGGGGTTCGGGTAGCCCTGGGCCTTCGCGCGGTCCCACGGGGACCGCCCGTCGAGGCTCGTGTGGTCCATGTAGTCGTTCGCCGCCATGTCCTCGCTGTGCAGCTGCGCCGCGGCGACGAGCCGGTCGTCCAGGGCGAGCGGGGCGCACCCCGCAGCGGCGCGCTCGGCGTTCGTCAGCGCGACGACGGCGTCGGCCTCGGTGGCCGCGGCGGTCGTCGTCCGCGTCGCACCCGCCCGGGGAGCGGGCCGCTCAGGAGCCGGCGCCGTGCTCGGCGCGGCGTCGTCCGGAGCGTCCGCGGGCTCCGCGGACGGCACGGGGTCGGTCGCGTCCTCGGCGGGCGGGGTCCCGGCCGCGTCGTCCCGCGCGTCGGCGGCGGGGTCGGTGGGGTCGTCGGGCGCGGGGGTCTCGTCGCCGGGCGTCGGAGTCCCGTCCGGCGACGGGACGTCGACCGGGCCCAGCGCATCCTCGTCGCGGCCGTGGGCGAGCGTGCGCGACGCGCGGTCGTCGCGCGGGTCGCGCCCGTCGAGCCACGTCTGCGCGTCGGCCTCGTGCCACGGGAGGGCCGCGACGACCGGCCCGAGCGGACCGACGTGCTCGGGCCGCACCGCACCCGTCATCGTCGCCGCGGTCAGGCCGAGCGGCGGGCCGAGCAGCAGCGCCGCGACGACGCCGCCCGTCACCGCGGCGCGCGGGCCGGAGCGCAGGTGCCGCGCGAACGGCCCACCCGCCCGTCGGGTCGTCGACGTGGGGCGAGCCGGCGCGGCAGCCGCGCCGGACGTGGTCGGGGCGGGCGCTGCGGCCCGGTGCCGGGGCGTGGGCTGCGAGGACATCGCTCGACCCTACCGACCCGGGCGACGGATGTGTACCGCTTCGTCCGATCCGCCCGATGATCAGGAGATCGAGGGTTCCTCCGGCGCCGAGACCGTGAACACCGCGCCGACGATGACCGGCACCGCGGTCGCGCGCCGCTCGAGGTCGTCGAGGCGGCGGGCGACCGACGTCTCCGACTCGTCGCCGCGCAGGTCCACGCTCGCCACGAGGTACAGCGCGCGCGGACCCACGTACTCGAGGCGCAGGTACGTGACCCGATCGACCTCCGGCATGTCGCGGATGCCCTGCAGCACCGCCGCGCGCGTCCCCGGCATCGCGGCCTCGCCGACGAGGAAGCGACGGTTGCGGTCGATGAGGACCACGGACACGACCGCGAGCACGACACCGACGACGATCGAGCCGATCGCGTCCGGGACGGGCGACCCGGTGAGCTGGTGCGCGAGCACCCCGCCGAACGCGACGACGAGGCCGACCAGCGCCGCCGCGTCCTCCGCGTACACCGCGCGCAGCGTCGGGTCGGACGTCACGAGGACGTGGTGCAGCGTGTCCCGGTCCGCGGCTCGCGCCTCGTCGCGGGCCTGGCGGCGCGCGCGGAGGAACGACACGCCCTCCAGGACGAAGGCGACCGCGAGGACCACGTACGCGACGCCGTAGCTGCCGGCCGGCTCGGGGTGGACGAGCTCCTGCACGCCGTGCGTGATCGACACCCCCGCGCCCACGGCGAACAGCCCGATCGCGGCGAACATCGACCACACGTACGCCTCGCGCCCGAACCCCAACGGGTGCGCCGCGTCGGCGGGGCGCCGCGAGCGGCGGTCCGCGACGAGGAGGAACACCTCGTTGCCGGTGTCCGCCCACGAGTGCACCGCCTCGGCGAGCATCGAGGCCGAGCCGGTGATCGTCGCCGCGGCGGTCTTGGCGACCGCGACGAGCGCGTTCGCGACGAACGCGACGACGACGGTGACGGTGCTCTCGCCGCCGTCCTCCGGCTGCGCGACGCGCGGGTTGCGCGACTCCGGCTGCGGCGGGGTGGCGTCGGCCATGCTGCCGGTCTACCAGCACGCCGCACGGCCCGCGCGCGCAACGGCCGCGGCGCGTGCGAGACGTCAGCGCTCGGGGTCTGCCGCGTCGTCGGGCTCGCCCGAGCCGGTGTCGCCGACGACGCCCGGGTCGCCGGCGTCCGCCTCGCCCGGGGTGGCGTCGCCCGTGTCGGCGAGGTCGACGTCGCCACGGGCGCCCGGCTCAGCGGGACCGGCGGGCTGCTCGTGCTCGCCCACGTCCTCGCGCTCGGCCGCTTCCTGGTCGCGCGTCAGCTCGTCGACCACGAGCAGGTCGGTCCGCACCTTCCCGGTCCGGTACCCCGCGCGGCCCACCATGTGCGCGGCCACGGGCGACGTGAGGAGCTGGAAGACGACGACGAGGAAGAGCGTCGCGACGGCGCCCCACGAGCGCAGCCGCAGGCTCAGTCCCGCGAGCACGAGGATGAGCCCGAGCACCTGAGGCTTCGTCGCGGCGTGCATGCGGGCCAGGAGGTCGGGGAAGCGCACGACGCCCACGCCCGCGGCGAACGCAAGGAACGCGCCGCACAGCAGCAGCAGGGCCGAGACGACGTCGGCCACCGTGTCCCACAGGCCGGTGCTCGGGTCCATCAGCGCACCTCCCCCTCGGGAGCCCCGCCGTGGTGCTCCGCGTCCACGGCCGCGTCCCGCTCGCTCTCCTCGGCCTCGCGGCGGGCCGCGTCCTCGGCGGCGATCTCCTCGGCCGTGCGGATGCGCCCCTCGTCCTCGGGCTCGACCGAGGCGAACCGCGCGATCGTCACCGACCCCACGAACCCGACGAGCGAGAGGACGACGAGGATCGGGATGGTGTCCGTGCGCCGCGAGAACGCGGCCTCGAGCGCGATCGCCCCGACGAGCGTCGTCGTGAAGACGTCGAGCGCGATGGTGCGGTCGAGCATCGACGGGCCGCGCTCGGCGCGCACGATCGCGAGCGTCGCCCCGACCGCGAGAAGCAAAGCGCACGCCACGACGATGACGAGGTACACGGTGTCGGTCATGCCTCGGCCGCCTCTCGCGCGGGCTCGACGTGGTACAGCCCCGCCGCGCGCAGCTCGTCGTTCGACGCGAGCGCGCGCAGCACGCGCGCCTCGAGCGCGAGCGTGTCCTGCCGGACCTGCTCGACCCCGCCCGCCGTCTCGACGTCGAGCACGTGCAGGTAGAGCATGCCCGTGAGGCGGTGCGCCTCGACGACGATCGACCCGGGCACGAGCGACGAGAGCTCGGCCGTGATGGTGAGGTAGATGTCCGACGGGTTCCGCAGCCGGACGCCCACGACCGCCCCGCGCGGCGTGTGCCGCGGGTTGAGCGCGAGCAGGCTCACCTGGAACGAGGCGACCACGAGGTCGGACACGAAGCGCCCGACGAGCACGAGGAACGGCCACGGCCGGAGCTTGCCCCGCGCCGCGATCGACGGCAGCGGGAAGAACGTGATGACCGCGGAGCCGATGACCACGCCCGCGAGGACGTTGCCCCACGACAGGTCGCCCCAGAGCATGACCCAGACGGCGGTGAGCCACAGGATGGTGCGCCACTGCGTCGTGACGCGCGCGAACCACCCGGACGCGAGGGCGCGACGGCGGCGGTGCAGGCTCATCCGTCCTCACCTCCCGTGACGGGCTCGGTGCCGGTCTCGTCCTCCGCGACCTCGTTCGACTCGCCCTGCCCCCGGTCGGAGTCACCCGGGAAGACCGCGTCCACGTACGTGTGGCCGTCGAGCAGCGTCGTGGCCGCGCGCTCGGTGTACGCGTAGAGCGGGCCCGCCACCACGGTGAGGGCGAGGCCGAACGCGACGAGCGCCGTCGCCGGCCCGACCATGCCGCGCGGGAGCCGCGCGTCGGCCGGGATCTCGACGGGCGCCGTCTGCCAGAACGCCTTGTTCCACGCCTTGACGATCGCGTAGAGCGTCAGCAGGGACGTGACGACCGAGCCGACGACCAGCGCCCACGTCAGCGGCGTGCCCTGCGCGACGCCCTCCTCGAGCAGACCGACCTTGCCGAGGAACCCGGACAGCGGCGGGATGCCCGCGAGGTTCATCGCGGGGATGAAGAACAGGATCGCGAGGCCCGGCGCGAGCCTGGCGAGACCGCCCAGCCGGTCGAGCGACGTCGACCCGCCGCGGCGCTCCACGAGGCCGACGACGAGGAACAGCGTCGTCTGGACCGTGATGTGGTGCACCACGTAGAAGATGGCGGCGGCCATGCCGGGCTCCGACGCGAGCGCGATGCCGAAGATCATGTAGCCGATGTGGCTCACGAGCGTGAACGACAGCAGACGCTTGATGTCGTTCTGCGCGACGGCGCCGAGGATCCCGACGACCATGGTCAGCAGCGCGAGCCACATGAGGACGTCGTCGACCACGCTGCCCTCGGGGAAGAGCAGCGTCTGCGTGCGGATGATCGCGTAGACGCCGACCTTGGTGAGCAGGCCCGCGAACACGGCCGTGACGGGTGCGGGCGCCGTCGGGTAGGAGTCGGGCAGCCACGCGGACAGCGGGAAGATGGCCGCCTTGATGCCGAACGCGAGCAGCAGCAGGAGCTGGATCGTCAGCGCCATGCCGGGCTCGATCTCGGCGTAGCGCTCCGAGAGCTGCGCGAGGTTGACCGTGCCCGTCGCCGCGTAGGTCAGCGCGATCGCGACGAGGAAGACGATCGAGGACAGCAGCGCGACGACGACGTAGATCGACCCGGCGCGGATGCGCTCGCCCGTGCCGCCGAGCGTGAGGAGCACGTAGCTCGCCGCGAGGAAGATCTCGAACCCGACGTAGAGGTTGAACAGGTCGCCCGAGAGGAACGCGTTGAACACGCCCGCCGCGAGCACCATGAACGTCGGGTGGTAGATCGCGACCGGCGCCTCCTCGTCGCCGTCCGCGACGCCCTGCGCGAGCGAGTAGAGCAGGACGCACAGCATGACGAAGCTCGACACGACGAGCATGAGCGCCGACAGCCGGTCCGCGACCAGGTCGATGCCGACCGGCGCGGCCCACCCGCCGACGTCCACGACGATCGGCCCGGAGTCGGCCGCGACCAGCAGGCCGACGGCCGCCGCGAGCACGAGCGCGAGCGCTGCGACGGTGATGAGCCGCTGCGCGCGCGGGTGCCGCCACAGCGCGAGCGCGAGGCCCGCCGCGACGAGCGGGAGGACGACGGGCAGCGGGACGAGGGCCGCGGCGGTGAGGGTCATCGCGGCTCCTTCCCGTCGCGCGGTCGTCGGTCGTCAGGTCGTGCGTCGGGTGCCGGTGCGCCGGCGGGACCGTCCGCGGTCGCGTCCGGTTCCTGACCGTCGGTGACCCCGTCGCCGTCGCCGTCCGTCTCGTCGCGGACCTCGGCGGCCTCGTCGTCCAGGCTCGCGCCGCTCTCCTCCGTGTCCGCGTCCTCGAACGCCGGGGCGTTGCGCGCGGCGTGCCGCGCGACGCGGCGGTCCTCCAGGTCGTCCTGCACCTCGTCGTGGCCGTGGAGCTGCCACGACCGGTACGCCATCGCGAGCACGAACGCCGTGATCCCGAGCGTGATGACGATGGCGGTGAGGACCATGGCCTGGACCAGGGGGTCGCTCATCTCCCCCTCGGGCGTCTCCCCGATGATCGGCGCCCCGCCCGCGCGGCCGCCGGCGACGAGGAAGAGCAGGTTCGCGCCGTTGCCCATGAGGATGAACCCCAGCAGCACGCGCGTGAGGCTGCGCTCGAGCAGCAGGTAGACGCCCGCGGCGAAGAGCACGCCGATCGCGAGGACCAGGACGACGCTCGGGGTCGTGTCGATGACGCTCACCGGCGGCCACCCCCGATCGCGTCGGGCTCCATGGCCTCGAACGGCCCCGTGTCCTCGCCCGGCTCGCGGCCGGCCGCGGCGCGCTCGGCGTGCCGGTCGATCTCCGCCCCGAGGGTGCGCAGGATGTCGAGGACGAGCCCGACGACGACGAGGAACACGCCCACGTCGAAGAACAGCGACGTGACGAGGTGGATCTCGCCGACGAGCGGGAGCGCGATGTCGTACGCGTCGCTGCCGAGCACGTTGCCGGTGAGGAGGAACGCGACGAGGCCCACGCCCGCGGACAGGAACAGGCCCGTGCCCAGGAGCAGACCGGGGTGCACAGGTGCCGCCTCCCCGAGCTCGTACCGCCCGCCCGCGAGGTAGCGCACGATGAGCGCGATGCCCACCACGAGCCCGGCCGCGAAGCCGCCGCCGGGGGCGTTGTGCCCGGAGAACAGCAGGAAGAGCGCGAACACGATCATCGCGTGGAACAGCACGCGCGTGACGACCTCGAAGATCACCGAGCGTCTCTGCGGTGCGAGCGTGCGCCCGGCGCTCAGCCACACGAGCATGCGCGGCTGGTCCTGCTCCGTGACGCCGCGACGGCGCAGCGCCGCCCCCGGGTCCTCGCCCTCGCTCCACACGCCGGACCCCGCGGCCGTCGTCACGGGCCGCGCGCCCGAGGCCCGCAGGATCTCGCCGCTGCGCGTGCGCAGGAACACGAGCGACGCGACGCCCGTCGCGGCCGCGAGCAGCACGGAGATCTCGCCCATCGTGTCCCACGCACGGATGTCCACGAGGGTCACGTTGACGATGTTCTTGCCGTGGCCGTACTCGTACGCCTCGGCCGGGAAGTCGACGGAGATCGGCGTCGCGACGCGCGCGAGCGGCGCGACGACGGCGAAGCCCATCATGACGACGGCGACCGCGAGGCCCACGCCGAGCCGCACCCACCGGCTCGCGGCGAGCGGCCGGTTCGAGAAGTACGCGGGCAGGCGGCGCAGCACGAGGACCATGACGACGAGCGTGATGGTCTCGACGAGGACCTGGGTGAGCGCGAGGTCGGGCGCGCCGTGCAGGAGGAAGAGCACGGCGTTGCCGTACCCCGCGATGCCGACGAGGATCACGGCCTTGAGCCGCCGGCGCGAGCGCGCGGCGAGCACCGACGCGACGCAGATCGCGGCGACCGCGACGAGCTGCGCGGGGCGGTCCCAGGCCTTGAGCTGCTCGGGCCACGCCGTCTGCGCGACCATGACCGCGCCGGGCCCGAGCACGAGGACCACGAGGATCGCGCCGAGGTAGAACGGGAGCGAGCCACGCTGCGTGACGGCGGTGACGTCGGCAGCGGCGTCGTCGAGCTTGCGCATGATGCGGCGGTAGGTGACGTCCGCCTCGGGCCCCGTCCACAGCGACGCCTGGAACCGCTCGACCCGCGCGCGCTGCCAGAACAGCGCGACGCCCACGACGAGCACGAGGACGGTCAGCGCGAGCGCGGGCGTGAGACCGGCCCACAGCACGAGGTGGCCGGGCTCGCCGACCGGGTACGTGTCGGCGTACGGCGCGAGGAGCTCCTCGCCGAAGTGCGGCACGAGGGCCGTCGCGAGCCCGAGGACCGCGAGCACCACGGCCGGGCCGACGAGCAGGAACGGCTGGCGGTGGATGCGCGCCGGGTCGATCGGCGGCTCCTCGGCCTCGACCACCGGGCGGCGGGCGACCACCGCCCGCAGGTCCTGGTGCGCGTTGGCGCGCGCGGGAGGTGCGCCGAGGTGCGGCTTCGACGCGAACGCGCCCCACCAGAAGCGCAGGCCGTACGCGACGGTGAACATGGACCCCA
Source organism: Cellulosimicrobium composti (assembly GCF_010287905.1). Lineage (NCBI taxonomy): Bacteria > Bacillati > Actinomycetota > Actinomycetes > Micrococcales > Promicromonosporaceae > Cellulosimicrobium > Cellulosimicrobium composti. The sequence goes on along the minus strand of NZ_JAAFAN010000029.1, from coordinate 28,944 downwards.
CGACGACGGACCACAGGACCACCGTGTCGACCCAGACCGGGCCCTCGCCGTGCAGGAGGGACTCGAGGCCCGCCTCCTTCGCGACGTACCCCGCGAACGGGGGCAGGCCGATCATCGACGCCGTCGCGAGCCCGCCCGCGACCGCCGTCCACGGCAGCGCCCGGCCCACGCCCGTGAGGCGGCGCAGGTCGCGCGTCCCGGCCGCGGCGTCGACCACGCCGACCACGAGGAACAGCGACGCCTTGAACATGGCGTGCGCGCCGATCATCGCGAGGCCGGCGAGCGCGGCCCCGCGCGTGCCCAGGCCCACGAGCAGGATGATGAGGCCGAGCTGGCTCACGGTGCCGAACGCGAGGACGAGCTTGAGGTCGTACTGGCGCAGCGCGCGGTAGCCGCCCACGAGGAGCGTGCCCGCGCCGAGCGCGATGACCAGCGACCGCCACACCGTCGTCTCGGAGTACGCCGGGGCGAAGCGCGCGACGAGGTAGACGCCGGCCTTGACCATCGCGGCCGCGTGCAGGTACGCGCTCACCGGCGTCGGGGCGGCCATCGCCGCGGGCAGCCAGAAGTGCAGCGGGATGAGCGCGGACTTGCTCGCCGCGCCCACGAGGAGGCACACGATCGCGGCCGTCACCGCGCCGCCCGCGGGCGGGTCCGCGACGATCTCCGAGACCCGGAACGTGCCGCCCTGGACCCCGAGCACCACGACCCCGACGAGCATCGCGAGGCCGCCCGCCGTCGTCACGACGATGGCCTGCATGGCCGCGCGGCGGCTCGCCTTGCGGTCCGCGTAGTGCCCGATGAGGAGGTAGGAGAAGACGGTCGTGAGCTCCCAGAAGACGAACAGGAGCAGCATGTCGTCCGCGGTGACGAGGCCGACCATCGCGCCCGCGAAGGCCGTCAGCACGCCGCCGAACCGGCGCAGGCCCTGCGCCGTGGGCGAGAAGTACGCCGAGCAGTAGACGAGGACGAGCGCGCCGACCCCGCCGACCAGCAGGAGCATGAGCCACGACAGGGTGTCCATGCGGAACGCGAGCTCGAGCCCCAGGCCCGGCACCCACTCGACGACCTGGGTCGGGTGCTCGCCGTCCATGACGCGCTCGGTCCAGGCCAGCGCGTACGCCGCGGCCGACGCCGGTGCGAGCGCCATCACGAGGAACGCCCGGCGACCGAGGAGCGAGACGAGTGCGGGCGCGCCCAGTGCCATCACGAGATGGGCAACGAGCACGTAGAGCACGGGCCGCTCCGTCCGGGTCGGGGGCGGGTGGGCGAGTTCCTGCTGGACTTGTCATCGTCGCACCCCGAGGGACCCCGGGGCACGACAGCGCACGGCGCCGGCGAGACCGGGCCGAGAACCATTTTACCGACTGCTCAGCCGTGCCCCGGTCCCCCTGCCCGGACCGTGACCGATTCCTCAGTCCGTCGTCACAGATCCTCGGGGTCGACGAGGAAGTCCGCCTCGTCGGCGATCTCGCCGCCGACCGCGTCGTAGAGCGTGCGCGCGACCTGCGCGACGACCTGCGCCGCGCGCTTGCGCGCGACCTGGTGCTCGAACGACGGCTGCTCGCGCTGCGACTCCACGAGGTCGTGCGGCTCCCACCGCACGCGGTAGCTCACCGCGCCGTCCGCCGTCCACGGCAGGCCGCGCAGCAGGAGCGGCAGCGCCTCCTCGCCGCCGACCTCGACCGCCACGAGGCCGTCCATGCCGAGGTCGAGCAGCAGCCCGTACCCGTCGAGGACGGCGCCCGTCGTCAGGGCCTTGATGTCCACGTCGTCCGCGGCGGCGTGGATCGCGCGGCGCAGAGCGGGGTCCATCTTCTCGCCGGGGTAGAGCGGGAGCTCCGCGATGCCCTTCGGCGGGCCGCCGTACGACTTCCCCTCGGTCGCGAGCCGCGTGCGGGGGTGCAGCCGGGCCACGAGCGCGAGCGCCGCGTTCGGGTCCAGCCACACGTCCGAGTACAGCGTCATGTCGACCGCGACGCCCGGGTCCGGGGTCAGGACGACGCCCGGCGCCGCCGGGTTGCCGACGTCGGTGCGCACCGACCCGCCGAGCCGGCGCGCGGCCGCGACGAGGAACGCGACGACACGCTCCTCCTCGCGCACGGGCAGCCCGCCCGGGAACGCGCGCCCGACGCCGTCGCGGTCGCCACCGCCGGGGTACGGGACGTCGCCGCGCTCGCGCGGGCACACGACGTCGAACACGAGCGTCGTGCCCGGCGGCAGCCCCGCACCGGTCGCGGCGTACGGGCCCGTGAGGACCGTGTGGCGGGACGTGCGCAGCACGCCCGGCTCCCCGGCGCCCGCGGTGCGCGCGGGCGGGACGAGCGGCTCGGTCCCCTCGGGCGCGACGTCCCAGCGCGCCCCCGCGAAGCGCGAGAGCGCGAGCGTCTCGACCTCGTCCACGAGGACGTCGGCCGGGAGCCCCAGGAGGTGACGCGCCTGGTACTGCTGCGCGGCGCCGGACCCGTCCGGGTGCGGCAGGGTCGGGAGCGGGCTCATGCGGTGCGGTCCTCCGGTCCTGGGGGTCGGCGGGGTCGTCCGGCGTCCGACGCGACGCGCGGCGCTCAGACCTCGGTGCGGTGGAAGCTCTGCCACGACCGGGACGCCGTCGGGCCGCGCTGGCCCTGGTAGCGCGAACCGTAGACGCTCGACCCGTAGGGGTTCTCCGCGGGCGAGGAGAGACGGAAGAAGCAGAGCTGCCCGATCTTCATGCCCGGCCACAGCGTGATGGGCAGGGTCGCGACGTTGCTCAGCTCGAGCGTCACGTGCCCGGAGAAGCCCGGGTCGATGAAGCCCGCCGTGGAGTGCGTGAGGAGGCCCAGGCGGCCGAGGCTCGACTTGCCCTCGAGGCGCGCCGCGACATCGTCGGGCAGCGTCACCGTCTCGTACGTGGACCCGAGGACGAACTCGCCCGGGTGCAGCACGAACGGCTCCGCGGGGTCCACCTCGACGAGCCGCGTGAGGTCCGGCTGGTCCTGCGACGGGTCGATGAACGGGTACTTGTGGTTGTCGAACAGCCGGAAGAACCGGTCGAGGCGCACGTCGATGCTCGACGGCTGGAGCATCGACGGGTCGTACGGCTCGAGCTGGACGCGGCCGGCGTCGAGCTCGGCCCGGATGTCGCGGTCGGAGAGCAGCACGGGCCCACGCTAGCCGACGCCGGCGCTCCCCCGGACCGGCCTCCGGAGCGTGGTCGCGCGACGCCCGGGCGGGGCCGCGCGTCGGCCCGGACGGCTCGACGACGCGCGACCCCGGTCCCGCCGGAGGTCAGGCGCGCAGCGGGCGGCCCGTCGAGTCGACGGAGTAGTAGCCGGACTTCGAGGTCAGGTAGAGGATGCCCTCCACGAGGCCCCAGATCCCGACGATCGGCGCGAGGAAGCCGAGCGACAGCACCGAGACGAGGAGCATCGCCAGGCCGATGCCGGTGTAGCCCAGGTAGAACCGGTGGATGCCGAGGCTGCCCACGAGGATGCCGAGCAGACCGGCGGCGAGGCGGGACTTCGCCTGCGGGTCGTACGCGGGGTCCACGCCGGGCTGGCCGTACGGGCCGGGCTGGCCGTACGGGCCGGGCTGGCCGTAGCCCGGCTGCGCGTACCCCTGCTGCGGGTAGCCCTGCGCGGGCGTGCCGTACGCCGCGCCCTGCGGCGCCTCGCCGTAGCCCGGCTGCGGGCCCGGGGTCCCGTACGGCTGCTGGCCGTACGCCTCCCCGTACGGGGCCTGCTGCGGGTCGGGGCCCGGCGCGGCGCCCGACGCCGGTGCGGCGTCCCCGGAGGCCGGGTAGCCCTGCGACGGGTCGGGCTGCTGCTGGTACGGGTTCTCGGACAAGGCGGCTCCTCGGGCGGCGCGCCGCGGTGGCGCGGACGGGACGTGGGTCGGGTTCTGGCGTCACCGGCGACGTCCGCTATGATCGGGGCGCGCGCTGGTTCGCCGAGGATCCTCCCAGAGGCTCCGGGGCGGACGCCACCAGCGCCACGCGGGTGTAGTTCAATGGTAGAACTTCAGCTTCCCAAGCTGACAGCGCGGGTTCGATTCCCGTCACCCGCTCAGCAAGCGAGAGCCCCGCACCGGTCCGGTGCGGGGCTCTCGCCGTCCGTGGTGGCCTGTGCCGCCGCGCGCCTACGGGCGCAGCACGATCCGGCCGAAGACGGCGCCGCGATCCATCTGCCGGTGCGCCTCCGCGGCCCCCTCCAGCGGGAGGACCGCGTGGACCACGGGCGAGATCTCGCGCCGGACGGCCGCGTCGAGCAGGTCCGCGCGCGCGGCGTCGCGCTCGGCGACCGGGACGGTCGCCAGGCTGAAGGTCGCGAACGACCGGGACTGCTGGAACGCGCGCACGAGCGCCGCGCCGAAGTCGTCGGGCGGGAACCCCGCGACCGCGCCGACCATGACCAGGCGCCCGTTCGGGGCGAGGCGGTCGAGGAAGACGGGGACGTCCGCGCCGCCGACGACGTCGACGATCACGTCGAACGCCTCCGGCGCGTCCGGGTCCCCCGCCCCGGCGCGGTCCAGCACGTGGGTGGCCCCGAACCCGCGCAGCCGCTCGCCGCGCTCGCTCGACCGCGTCGTGACGGCGACGGCGCCGGCCCCGGCGCGGACCGCGAGCTCGACCGCGGCGATGCCGATGCTCCCCGTGGCGCCGCGCACGAGGACCGACTCGCCCGCGCGCAGGTGCGCGTGGGCGAGCGCGAAGTGCGCGACGGTCGCGGCGCTGCCCAGCGTCACGGCGTCGACGGACGACAGGCCCTCGGGGAGCGGCGTGACGTCCTCGACCCGGGCGACGACGTGCTCCGCGTACGCACCGCCGGTGCCCGTGAAGGCCCACACCCGCCGACCCCGCCACGACGGGTCGACGCCGGGCCCGACCGCGGTCACGGTCCCGGCCACCTCGCTGCCGGGGACGTAGCCGGGCGCGAGCCCCACGCCCAGCGTGCCGCGGCGCAGGGCCGCGTCGACGCCGCCGACGCCGACCGCCTCCGTCCGCAGCGCCACCTGCCCGGCCCCGGGGACCGGGACGGGGAGGTCGACCACCTCCATCCCGCTGGGGTCGCCGAGCTCCCGGATCGTCACCGCACGCACCGTTCGTCTCCTTCTCGTCGTCGTGGCCGGTACGCTTCGGACGGTAGTGGACGCCTGCGTCCGTTTGGAGGGAAGTGAGACACATGCCCGGCGACCCGACCCGGTTGCGCGCGGACGCGCAGGAGAACCGCGACAGGATCCTGGCCGCGGCGCGCACGCTCCTCGCCGAGCGCGGCACGGACGTGGGGATGCGCGACATCGCCCGGCGCGCCCACGTCGGCCCGGCGACGCTCTACCGGCGCTTCCCCACCAAGCAGGCCGTGCTGGACGAGGTGTTCGGCGAGGAGCTGCGCGCCTGCCGGGAGATCGTCGTCGAGGGGTGCGCGGACCCCGACCCCTGGCACGGCTTCACGTCGGTGGTCGAGCGGCTCACGGCGAGGAACGCCCGCACCCGCGCGTCCGTGGACGCCCTCACGGCGGCGAGCGCCGCGGACGGCACCCTCGCGGAGCACCGGCGCGAGCTCCTGCGGATGGTGTCCCGGCTCGCCGACCGCGCCCGGCGCGCCGGCCGCCTGCGCCCCGACTTCCGGGTCGACGACCTCGTGCTCGTGCTCCTCGCGGGCCGCGGGCTCGCGGCCGTGGGCCCGCAGGACCGGGACGCCGCCGCCCGGCGCTTCGCCCGCCTCGCGATCGACGCGTTCCGGGCCGGGCGCCGCGCCGAGTCGGGCTGACGACGGCCGCCGCGGTCAGGCGTCCACGAGACCTGCCCGGAACGCGACGATGACTGCCTGCACGCGGTCGCGCGCGCCGATCTTCAGGAAGAGGCGGCCCACGTGGCTCTTCACGGTGGACTCCGCGAGGAACGTCCGCCGCGCGATCTCCGCGTTCGTCAGGCCCTGCCCGATCGCGACGAGGATCTCCCGCTCGCGCGGCGTGAGCTGCGCGACGACCGCGGCCTCGGGCGCAGGGCCGCGGGCCGCCGCGGCGGAGCCGGTCAGCCGGTCCAGCAGGCGGCGCGTCGCGCTGGGCGCGATGACCGCGTCCCCGGCGACGACGGCGCGGATCGCCGAGAGCAGGTCGCCGGGCTCGGCGTCCTTGGTGAGGAACCCGCTGGCCCCCGCCTCGAGCCCCGACAGCACGTACTCGTCGAGGTCGAACGTCGTGAGCAGCAGCACGCGCGGACCCGGCTCCGGTCCGGGGCCACGCTCCACGACGAGCCGCGTGGCCGCGATCCCGTCGAGCCCCGGCATCCGGACGTCCATCAGCACGACGTCGGGGCGCAGCTCGCGCGCCAGGCGGACCGCCTCGCCGCCGTCGGCCGCCTCGCCGACCACCTCCAGGTCGGGCTGACCACCCAGGAACAGGCGCATGCCCGTGCGCTGCAGCGGCTGGTCGTCCGCCACGAGCACCCTCGTCGTCGGCGTCTCCTCCGTCATCGATGCCTCCCCTCCGCGGCGACGTCGCGCGCGGGGACGCGCGCCCGCACGCGCCACCCGTCGCCCGCGGGCCCCGCGTCGAGCTCCCCGCCGTACGCCTCGACGCGCTCCCGCATGCCGGCGATCCCGTGCCCGGCCGCGTTCACGACGCCCGCGCCCCCACCGGTGTCGGTCACCGTCACCACGACGGCGCCCGGCTCCCGGACGACCGACACGAGCGCCCGGGCGTGCGGGCCGGCGTGCCGGAGCGCGTTCGTCAGCGACTCCTGCACGACCCGGTAGACGACGAGCTGCCGGCCGGCGTCCAGGCCGCGCAGGTCCCCGGACCGGCGCAACGTCACGTCGGTGCCCGCGGCGCGCACGGACTCCGCGAGCGCCGGGAGGTCGTCCAGGCCGGGCTGCGGCCGCAGGGGCGCGCCGTCGTCGCTCGCGTCGTGGCGCAGCACGCGCAGCACCCGGCGGACCTCCCGCACCGACTCGCGGCTCACCTCGGAGATGGCGGCGAACGCGCGGACGGCGTCGTCCGGGGAGGTGCGCACGGCCACCCCGCCGCCCGCGGCCAGCGACGCGACCAGGGACAGGTTGTGCCCGATGACGTCGTGCATCTCGTGGGCGATGCGCGCGCGCTCGGCGACGGCCGCGGCGTGCGCGATCTGGCTCTGCTCGGCCGCGACGCGCTGCCGACGGGCCCGGACCTGCAGGCCGAGCAGCAGGGCGGCGGAGCTCGTCCCGGCCACCGCGACGACGAGCGTCAGGCGCTCGCCCGGCGCGACGGGGCCGGCGCTCGGCGGGGCGAGCAGCGCGACCGCCGCCAGCACCGGGACGGCGGCGACCGTCGTGACGACCGCACGACGGCGGCCGTCGTGGAGCGCGACCGTATAGAGCAGGACCCACGTCGCGAGGTACGTCCACGGCGGCGGCGTGCCGGTCACGAGCGCGCCGACCGCGGCGAGGACGACGCCCGCGACGGCGGCGGCGAGGGCTGCGAGCGGACGGCGGCGGCGGACCACGACCGCGGCGTGGACCGCGACGAGGACGACCAGCCCGCCCGGGCCGAGGCGCGGACCGGCCTGGAGCGAGACGGCCGCGACGAGCGCGGCCAGCGCGCCGTCGCACCACAGGGGGTGCCGCCGGTCGACGGCGCGCAGCCGCCGCAGGGGGTCCGTCGTCCTCATGCCCGGTCCGCGCGTCCGCTCAGACGTCCCGCCGCCGCAGGCGCCACCACGCGGCGGCGCCGAGCGCGCCCACCCACGCGACGAGCACGAGCACCGCCGTGCCGACGCCGTACGGCTCGGAGGAGAGCCCGGCCGCGCGCACGACGTTCATGGCCACCGTCGGCAGCACGTCCACGACGCCCGCCACGGGCTCGGGCAGGAAGGCGGGGAAGATCTGCGGACCGAGCTGGAACACGCCGAAGTACAGGGTGATCGCGCCCGCGGCGTCGCGGACGAGGGCGCCGAGCACGACCCCGAGCAGCGCCCCGTACGGCAGCAGGAGCGTGTTCGCGAGCACGCCCCCGAGCATCTCCGGGTCGAGGAGCGAGACGCCGCGCGCCGCGGGGAGGGTTCCGGTGGCCTGCACGAGGAGGTACAGGAGCACCGAGCTCACGACGGCGAGGCCGGTGGTGACGGCGGTGAGCACGGCGGCCTTCGCGAGCAGCACGCCGGCCCGGCGCGGGGCCGCGACCATGCTGACGCGGACGGTGCCGCTGCTGTGCTCGCTCGTCACGGTGAGCACGCCGAGCACGACGAGGGCGAGCGTCCCGATCGGGTACACGGCCGTGAAGCCGAACGGGATGTCCGAGGGCGCGCCGTCGAGCGCCGTCCCCTCGAGCACGACGTACCCGCTCAGGCCGAGGACGAGCGCGAACGCGGCGGCAAGGGTGACCCGCAGCGAGCGGAGGGACCGGAGCTTGGTCCACTCGGAGCGGAGCAGGCCGGCGGCGGTGATCCGCGCCCCGGCGAGGTCCGTGCGGGGCTCGGGCAGCGTGAGGGTGGTCATCGGGCGACCTCCGTGACGGTGCCGTACTCGACGGCGTCGCGGGTGATCTGCATGAACGCCTCCTCCAGGCTGATGCGTCGGGTGGCGAGCTCGTGCAGGGCCATCCCCCGTGCGGCCGCGAGCGCGCCGATCTCGCGCGCCGAGCGGCCCTGGACGTCGAGGGTCTCCCGGTCGAGCGCGGTCACGCTGACGTCGGCGCCCTGCAGGGCCGTCGCGAGGGCGGCGGCGTCGGGCGAGACGACGCGCACCGTGGTGGGGGCGACGGACGCGATGACGTCCTGGGCCGTGCCCGCCGCGAGGAGCCGCCCCTGGCCGATGACGACGAGGTCGTCGGCGATGAGCGACAGCTCGCTCATGAGGTGCGAGGAGAGGAACACGGTGCGCCCGTCCGCGGCGAGGTCTGCGAGCGTCCGCCGGACCCACAGCACGCCGTCGGGGTCCAGCCCGTTGACCGGCTCGTCGAGCACGAGCACCTGCGGGTCGCCGAGCAGGGCGGCCGCGATCCCGAGGCGCTGCCCCATGCCCAGCGAGAACCCGCCGGCGCGCCGGCGCGCGACGGCCCCCAGGCCGACGAGGTCGAGCACCTCGTCGACGCGCCGTACGGGGAGGGAGTGCGTGTGCGCGATCGCGAGGAGGTGGTCGCGTGCGCTGCGCCCCCGGTGCACCGCGCCGGCGTCGAGGAGGATGCCGACGTGCCGCAGCGGGTCGCGCAGGTCGCGGTAACGCCGTCCGCCGACGGTGATCCGCCCCGACGTGGGCTCGTCGAGACCCACGAGCATGCGCATCGTGGTCGACTTCCCGGCGCCGTTCGGGCCGAGGAACCCGGTGACGACGCCCGGGCGGACGGTGAACGAGAGGTCGTCGACGGCGGTCCTGCCGCCGTACCTCTTGGTCAGGTGCTCTGCGGTGATCATGGTCGGCCACGCTAGGGACGCCCCCGGCGCCGCACATCGGCCCGCGGTACCCGGCCGGCGGCACGACGGGTACCGGGGGACGAGTCCTGCGGTCGGAGCCGCGGCGCTCACGCTCCCCGTCCGCGCACGAGAGGCAGGAACACCTCGTCGACGACCTCGGCGATCTCCTCGGCGGTGGCCGCCCGGCGCGTCATGAGCACGTGGTAGCCGAGCAGGTGGAACGCGACGGTCCGCACGCGGCGGGGCAGGTCGGCCGTCGGGATCTCGCCGCGGTCCCGGGCCCGCCCGAGGATCGTGCGCACGTGGTCGTCGCTGCGCCGGGAGAGGGTGTCGCGCAGGTCGGCGAGGGTGAGCCCTCCCTCCTGCGGACCGTCGAGGCGCGCGGCCAGCTGCACGGCGACGCGGGCGCGCGCGTCGTTCGCCGCGTGCAGCAGCGCGATCACGTCACCGCGCAGCGTGCCGGTGTCCGGCGTGGGCGAGGGCTGCGCGGCCAGGACGCGTGACACCGCGGCGACGGCGAGGTCGCGCTTGGTGGGCCACCTCCGGTAGAGCACCGCGCGGCTCGTCCGCGCCCGCTCGGCGACGGCGTCGTAGGTGAGCGCCTCGTAGCCCACGTCGAGGAGCTCGTCCCACGCCGCGTCGAGGAGCGCTTCCTCGAGCTGCGCGCCGCGACGGCGCTGAGGGACGGGGCGGGAATGATCCGTAGGGGACATTGTGTTCCTTATCTTCGCCGTCTAGGGTATCTAAGATACACGCTGACTCTCAACCAGGAGGCCATGATGAGGAAGAGCACCGGAGGCGTCGCGCCCGGGGTGTGGCCCGTCGCCTGGACCACCCTCGTGGGCGGCCTGGGCGTCCTGTTCGCGACGACGGTCGTCGCGGTGGCGGTCGAACCGCTCGCCGGGATCCTCGACGTCCCGCTCTCGACGATCCAATGGATCAGCACCGGGTACCTCCTGGCGCTGGCCGTCGTCGTGCCGATCGTGCCCTGGGCCCAGCAGCGCCTCGGCGGGCGGCACCTGTGGGTGACCGGGCTGACCCTGTTCCTCGTCGCGTCCGTGCTGGCCGCCGTCGCGTGGGACGCGCCGTCGCTCATCGCGTCCCGCATGCTGCAGGGCGCCGCGGGCGGCGTGCTCATGCCGCTGATGACGACCCTCGTGATGCAGGCCGCCGCCGGGAAGGGCCTCGCGCGCGTCATGTCCGTGGTCAGCGTCCCGGCCGTGCTCGGCCCGATCCTGGGCCCCGTGCTCGGCGGGCTCGTGCTCGACGCGCTCGACTGGCACTGGCTCTTCCTCGTCACGGCGCCGTTCGCGCTCGCCGGGATCCCCCTCGCGCTGCGGTACCTGCCGAAGGACGAGCCGACGCGGAGCGCCCCGCTCGACGGCGTCGGGTTCGCCACGATGGCCGTCGGCCTGGTCGCCGTGCTGCTCGGGCTGAGCAACGCGAGCAAGGACGGCGGGTTCGTCCACCCGGACGTCCTCGTCCCGCTCGCCGGGGGCGTCGTCCTGATCGCCGGCTTCGCCGCGTGGACGCTCCGGCGCCGCTCGGACCCGCTCGTCGACCTGCGGCTCCTGCGCCACCGGCCGCTGTCGTCCTCGACGACCCTGCTGTTCCTGTCGGGGTTCGCGCTGTACGGGGCCATGCTGCTCATCCCGCTGTACTTCCAGCAGCTGCGCGGCATGACGCCGCTCGCCGCCGGCCTGCTCCTCATCCCCCAGGGCGTCGGGTCCCTCCTCAGCCGCTCCCCCGCCGCACGGCTCGCCGAGACGATCGGCGCGCGCTGGGTCGTGCTCGTCGGGTTCGTGGTCGTCGCGATCGGCACGCTGCCGTTCCTCGGCGCCACCGAGAGCACGGACCTCGTGCTCGTGAGCGCGTTCCTCCTGGTCCGCGGCATCGGGCTGGGCGCGGTCACCGTGCCCCTCATGGCGCTCGCGTTCGAGGGGCTCGCGCGCGACGAGGTGCCGCACGCGAGCGTGATCAGCCGCATCGGCCAGCAGCTCGGCGGGTCGTTCGGGACCGCCGTGCTGGCGGTCGTCCTCCAGACCGGGATCACGACGGCGGCGACGCCGGCCGCGGGCTTCCACGTCGCCTTCTGGTGGGCCACCGGGTTCACCGTCCTCGCCGTCGTCCTCTCGCTCGTGCTCCCGGCGGGCGGGCGCACGCCCGAGCCCGGCGACAACGATCGCGACGCGAGGAGCGACGCGGGGAACGACGCACGGACGTCCGGCGCCGCGAAAACGTCCACGACCGCCACCACCAGAGCGGAGGCGGAGGTGCTCGTCGACTGAGCAGCACCGCACCGCACGCAGAGCACCGCCCCTCGTGGGGCACCGAGAGAGGAGGAACACCATGACTCACGAACGCACGCCCGGCGGAACCTTCACCACGTCCGAGGGCATCACCTTCACGCGCGAGGGCCTCGGCGCGATGCAGCTCGCCGGCCCGCGCGTCTGGGGGCCTCCGGCCGACCGGGACGAGGCGGTCCGCGTGCTGCGCGCGGCCGTCGGGGCCGGGGTGAACCACGTCGACACCGCGGACTTCTACGGCCCGCACGTCGTCAACGAGATCGTCCGCGAGGCGCTCGCGCCGTACGACGGCGTCCACGTCGTCACCAAGGTCGGCTCGGTGCGCGACGAGAACGGTGGCTGGCCGCACGCGCGCTCGCCCGAGCAGCTGCGCGCCCAGGTCGAGTCGAACCTCAGGACCCTCGGGGTCGAGGCGCTCGACGTCGTGAACCTGCGCCTCGGCGGCGGTCCCGACGGCCACTCGCCCGTCCCCGGCTCGCTCGCCGAGCCGTTCGGCGCGCTCGCCGAGCTGCGCGAGCAGGGCAAGATCCAGCACCTGGGGCTGTCCGTCGTCGACGCCGCCCAGGTGGCCGAGGCGCAGACGATCGCCCCGGTCGTCATGGTCCAGAACTGGTACAACGTCGCGCACCGCGGCGACGAGGCGCTCATCGCCGCGCTCGACGCGCAGGGCGTCGCCTACACGGCGTTCTGGCCGCTGGGAGGCTTCTCGCCGCTGCAGTCCGGTGCGCTCGACGCGGTCGCGGCACGGCTGGGCACGAGCCCGAAGGCGGTCGCGATCGCCTGGCTCCTGCGCCGCTCGCCCAACGTGCTGGTCATCCCGGGCACGTCGAAGGTCGCGCACCTGCGCGAGAACCTCGCCGCCGCCGACCTCGAGCTGCCCGACGACGCCCTGGCCGCCCTGGAGCCCGTCGCCGCGTGACCGCGCGCGGCGGCCGCGACCACCGCCGGCGCACCGCGCCGGCGGCGAGAGCGTGCCGACGGTGAGGGCGTACCGGGCCCGAGGTCGCGCGCCGCGGCGACGGTGACGCGGCGCGCGACCCCGGGACCGGCGATCCGGAGGCTCAGCCCAGGATGCTGCCGGCGGCCTTGGCCGAGGCGGCGAGCGAGCCGGTGAGGGGCAGGTCGGGAAGGATCACGGCCTGCGCCGCGTGGTAGACGTCGGGCTTGCCGACCCACGTGACGCCGTCGGGGCGGTTGGCCGTGTCGAGCTCGTGGTGCCAGGACCCGCGCTCGTGGTCGACGAGGTACCGGTCGACCCACTCCCACCAGCCCGCGGCGGCGTCGCCGAACCGCGCGTCGCCCGTGACCCGGCCGAGCACGTCCGCCGCGGCGACCGCCTCGGCCGCGACCCAGTGGTAGCGGCGCGGCTCGACCGGGGCGCCCGACCAGTCGACCGTGTAGACGAAGCCGCCGCCGTGCTCGCCGTCCCAGCCGTCCGCGACCGCGCGGTCGAACAGCGCGACCGCGGCGTCCGTGCGCGCACCGGGCGTGCCCGCGGCGACGTCCACCTGGAGCAGGAGCCGCGACCACTCGAGGCCGTGGCCCGGCGTCGAGCCGTACGGCTTGAACGGGTCGCGCGGGCGGTCCGCGTTGTAGTCCGGCAGCGGGTTCCAGCCGGCGTCGAAGTGCTCGGGGATGCGCCACGCGTTGTCGCGGGCCCAGCCGATGACGCGGTCGGCGATCGACACGGCCCGCTCGAGCCACTCGGGGTCGCCCGTCGCGTCGTGCGCCGCGAGCAGCGCCTCGACGGAGTGCATGTTCGCGTTGACGCCCCGGTACTCGTCGAGGACCGACCAGTCGCGCGACCACTCGTCCGCGTGCATGCGCGGCCCGGGCTCCCAGAACCGCTCGTCGAGCACCGCGAGCGCCGCGTCGAGCAGGTCGCGCGCGCCCTCGCGGCCCGCGATCGTGCCCGACGCCGCGGCGAGCACGACGAACGCGTGCGCGTACGCGCTCTTCGTGCCGTCGACGGGCTCGGTCTCGCCCGCCGCCGGGTCGTGGCCGTCGCCCGGTCGCGGTGCCGGGCCGCGCGAGGCCACCCAGCCGCCGTTCGCCGCGTCGACGAGCACCGCGCGCAGGCCGTGCAGGGCCGCGTCGGCCCGCTCGCCCGCGCCCGGCACCCCGAGCAGCGATGCGAACGCGTACACGTGGGCCATGCGCGCCGTGATCCACGTGTGGACCGGTCGCGACAGGTCGGGGCGCCCGTCGTCGTCGAGCCACTGAGCGGCCCCGTCCGCACGCAGCGACGCCTCGCCGAAGCGCAGCAGGTCGGCAAGCTGCTCGCGGCGCCACGCCGTGCGATCGACTCGCAGGTCGGTCGTCGGCGCGGTCCGCTCGGTCGGGTGCTCGGTCATGTGTCGGTCCTTCTCGTGCTGGGTACGTGGCGCCGCACCGGGCGCGGGGCCGGGACGGCGCGGTGCCCCGGGACGATCATCCCGGGGCACCGCCGGTGGTGCATGCTCACCTCACGCCTCGGTCGGCGAGGTCGTGGGGCGGGCGGGTGAGGTTCAGCCGCAGGTCACGGCGGCGTAGTCGCTGTCGATCGACGCCGTCACCTCCTCGTCGCCGCTCCCGCGCGTCGCCTCGACCGTGACCGTGCCGGCCTCGACCGACGTGGCCCGCGTCGCGAACGACTGGTAGGCGTTGGCCCCCGGCGCGACGGCCGCGAGCTCCTTGGTGCCGAACGGGGTGACGAGCCGCACCGCGACGGGCACGTCCTCGCCGTTCTCCGCGCGGACCGCGACGTACACCTTGCCCGCGAGGCACCGCGTGCTCACGGTGACGTCGATCGCGAGCTCCGCCTGGCCCTCGGTCACGGTCACGGGGACCTCGACCACGCGGCTGGTCCAGCCGTCGTCGACCACGACGTACGCCGTGTACGACCCCGCCGCCGCGTAGGCGTGCGAGCCGGTGACCGACCCGTCCGCCACGACGCCCGCCTCGACGTCGGACCCGTCGCCCCACGTGACCGCCGCGCGCAGCTCGGCGCCCTCGCGGCCGCCGGTCACGTGCGCGAGGACCGCGTCGGTGGACCGGCCGACGGCGAGGCTCACGCCCTCGGCCGCCGTCACCTCGAGCGGGGGCTGCTCCGCGAAGGTGCCGTCGTGCGCGATCGCGACGACGTGGATGCGCCCGTCGCGCGCGAGCTCGCCCGGCTGGTCCGGGAGCGTGAGGCTCACGGGCCGCTTGCCCTCGGGGAGCGTGATCGGCGCCGTCGCGAAGAACGCGGCGGGGGTGCCGGTCTGCGGGCTCCCGCCGCGCAGGCGGTGGTCCGTCACGGCGACCGCGATGTTGCCGAACACCGGGTTGCGGGCGGCGCCCGACCAGTCGCCGAAGCTCAGGTCGATGGGCTGGGACGAGCCGTCGTCGAACGTCAGCGTGCCGGTGGCCTGCTGGTTCTTCTCCGTGCCCGTGCCGATCACCGAGAGCTGCTCGGCGTCCGCGGGGACGTCCAGCTCGATGGTCTGCCCGTCGCCCGTCGCGTTGTCCGGCTCGCCCGCGGGGACCGCGGGGACGTCGAACGCGAGGTCGGTGCCGGGCACCGTGCCGCGCTCGCCCTGGACGAAGCCCTTCGCCTCGAGCTGCGCCCGGTCGAAGAACACGCCCTGCCCGTCGCACGAGCCGACCGTGGTGCCGACGTCGCCGATGCACACGTTGTCGTACGCGGCGAGCAGCGAGCCCTCGCGCAGGAGCGAGACGCTCACGTGGGACGTCGCCGTGACCGGCTCGACCCCGTCGCCGGAGACCGTCACCGTCACCGGGTACACGCCCGGGGCGGCCCACGTGTGCGCGGCGTGCACCGCGTACCCGCCGAACGCGCCGGCCACGAGCGTCCCGGCGACCGGGTCGGACCCGTCGCCGAACGTGACCTGCGCGTCGAGCGCGGCCACGTCGCCCCCGACCCCCGTGAGGGTCGCGAACGCGCCGGTGACCTCGCGGCCCGTGACGGCCTCGCGGTCCGGGGCGGCCGAGAGCGTGAGCTCCTGGGCGCCCGACTCCCGCGGGTCGGCGAGCAGCTCGACCTCGGCGAGCGACAGCGCGCCCTCGCCGGCCGTGGCCGTGACCGTGACGCGGTACTGCGCGAACGCCGCCGGGTCGGCGACGGTGAACGGCCGCGTCTGCAGCGCCCAGCGGAACTGCTCGCCCGACCGCTCGTCGAGCGTCGTCCACGTCTCGCCGTCGTCCGAGCCCTCGAGGGTCCACGCGGACGGCGAGGCCGTCCCGCTCGCCCCGGAGGTCAGGGTGTACGTCGCGACCGTCGGCCGGATGCCGTTGCCCGCCCACGTGATCGACGGGGTCGACGTGGCGAACGTCGTGCGCGAGGCGGACGTGTTGTCCGTGAGCGCCGTGGCGCTCGTGGACGCGTCGCCGTCGCTGACGGTCGTCGTGCCGAGGCCCACCGTGGTGGCGTCCTTCGCCGGGACCGGGGGCTCGTCGCCCTCGGTGAGCGACGGCGGCGCGTCGTCCTCGCCCGTGCCCCACGCCGACGGCTCCGGACCCATGACGAAGTCCAGGGTCGCGCCGCCCGAGAGGTCGGCCTGCGAGAGCGACGTCGACGTGCGCGCCTCGCCGTCCACGGCGAGGGACTGGACGTAGACGTTGTCGACCGAGTTGTTCTCGGCGTTGACGACGAGGTCGCCGTCCGGCAGGTGCACGGTCGCCGTGTCGAACAGCGGCGAGCCGACCGCGTACTGGTCGGAGCCGACCTGCAGCGGGTAGAAGCCGAGCGAGGCGAAGATCCACCACGACGACATCTCGCCGTTGTCCTCGTCGCCCGGGTAGCCCTGGCCGATCTCGCTGCCCACGAAGAGGCGGCGCATGACCTCGCGGACCTTCTCCTGGGCCTTGGCCGGGGCGCCCGCGGCGTCGTACAGCCACGGGATGTGGTGCGACACCTGGTTGCTCATGCCCCACATGCCCATGCGCACGTCGCGCGCCTCGCGCTGCTCGTGGATGCCGCCGTTGCCGGCACCCCGCTCCGGGGTGGAGAAGAACAGGTCGAGCTTGTCCTCCAGGCCCTGCTTGCCGCCGTAGAGGTTCGCCAGGCCCTGGCCGTCCTGCGGCGCGTGGAACGCGAAGTTCCAGCCGCTCGTCTCGGTGTAGCCGCCGCCCCACGCCTCGGGGTCGTACGTCTCCGGGTCCACGGCCCACGAGCCGTCCGCGTGGCGCGGCACGAAGAAGTCGACCTCGGGGTCGAACAGCTCGACGTAGTGCGTGGCGCGCTCGAGGAAGTACGCCGACTCCTCGCGCAACGTCTCGCGACGCTCGTCCGGCGTGGCCGGGTCCTCCGCGAGGGCCGCGGCCATGTTGCCGATGCCGAAGTCGTTGATCAGGCCCTCCAGGCCCCACGACACGGACTCGTGCGTGGACTCCGGCGTGAACCCGAGGAACGGCGACGTCTGCAGGCCCTTGCGGCCCACGGCGTTGTTCGGCGGCGCGACGGTCGCGTTGCGCAGCGCGGCGTCGTACGCCTCGAGCGCGGTGCCGGTCGGGAGCGAGCCCTTGAGGTACGCGTCCGCGAACGCGACGTCGGAGCTCGTGCCCGTCATGAGGTCGGCGTAGCCCGGCGAGGACCAGCGCGCGATCCAGCCGCCGTCGCGGTACTGCTGCACGAACCCGTCGATGAGCTCGCCCGCGAGCTCCGGGTAGAGGAACGAGTACGCCGGCCACGCCGTGCGGTACGTGTCCCAGAACCCGTTGTTCACGTAGATCTTGCCGTCGACGATCTTCGCGTTCGTCTGCGTGTCGGTCGCCGAGCCGGTGGTCGCGGAGACCGGGCTCGCGTACTGGTACCGGGGCTCGTCCGCCGTGCCCGTGTTCTCGAACTGCGAGTTCGGGTACAGGTTGAGGCGGTAGAGGTTGGAGTACAGCGTGACGAGCTGGTCCTCGCTCGCGCCCTCGACCTCGATGACGCCCAGGCGGTCGTTCCACGCCTCGGCCGCGGCCGCCTTGACCTCGGTGAAGGTCTTGCCGGTCACCTCCAGGTCGAGGTTCTTGCGCGCCTGGTCGAGGCTGATGAACGACGTCGCGACGCGCAGCTCGACCGTGTCGTCGGACGACGTGTCGAACGTGGCGAACCGCGCGTCGGCCCGGTTGCCCGTCGCCGTCCCGACCGCCGTCGGACTACGGTCGAAGGAGCCGGCGACGAACATCCGCGTGCGGCCCACGGAGAGGCCGGACCCGTTCTCGACCCAGCCGGAGATCGTGCCCGTGGCCTGGTCGAGCGTGAGCTTGGACGAGCCGTCCACCTTGTCCACGATCACGTGGCCCGTGCTGCCGGGGAACGAGAAGCGCAGCACCGCGCCGTGGTCGCTGGGCGTCGCCTCGAGGGCGGAGCCGTTGGTGAACCGGACGCCGTAGTAGTCGGGCCGCGCCGTCTCGTCGGCGTGGTCGAACTCGAGACCGCGCGTCGAGAGGGTCGCGTTCGGCGTGCCCGCGACCGTCGACGGCAGGAACGTCAGCTGGTTGCGGTCCCCCATCCACGGGCTCGGCTCGTGCGAGACGCCGAAGCCCTGGAGGACGGGCTTGTTGTTGCCGTTGTTGGCCTTGTGGTACTCGTACAGCCAGCTCTGCGAGGACGCGTTGGTGTACGGCACCCAGAAGTTGAACCCGTTCGGCAGGGCCGCCGCCGGGATGTTGTTCCCGCGCGAGAACGAGCCCGACGCGTGCGTGCCGCGGCGCGTGTCCACGTAGTTGACGAGGCTCGACCCGTCGATCGTCGCGGGGTCCGCGGTGATCGCCACGTCGTCGAGCCAGCCCGCGAACCGCGTGCCCGCGTGCCCGGCCGGGTTGTCGTACCCGACGAGGAGCTGGTCGACGGTCTTGCCCGCGGCGACGTCGCCCAGGTCGATCCGGACCGAGTTCCACTGGTCGGCGTAGAGGATCTTGCCCTCGCCCTGCGCCTGCGCGCTCGCGACCGTCTCGTGCGCGTCGCGCGCGCCGAGGTCGGACAGGAAGGTGCCGTCGGTGAAGCGGACGTCCACCGCGGCGTACGTCGACGGGTACTGCAGGTCGTCGAGCAGCTCGGGGAAGATCGTGTAGCTCAGGCGCGTGTCCTCGCCCACGACGACGTCCACGTCGTCGTAGAGGACGTTCGTCGCGTACGCCTCGCCGTCGGCGATGTGCGAGCCGTCGTAGCGCAGGGAGCGCAGGCCGGTGAACCCGACGCCGGCCTTGTTCGTGAAGTTCACGCGCGGCCCGGTGCCGACCTCGGTCGTCATGGGCGCGGGCGGCTGCGCGGCGGAGAGGTCGGACGAGAGGTCCCAGCCGGCGAGCTGCACGATGTTGTCGCCGGAGTTCGCGGTGATGTTCAGGCGCAGGTAGGCGTAGGCGGCGGTCGGCTCGTCGAGCTCGAACACGCGCTGCTGCTGGCGCTGGGGGAAGTCCTCGTCGGTGCGCTGGTCGAGCGGCGTCCAGGTGGTGCCGTCGGAGGAGCCCTCGATCGTCCAGTTCTTCGGGTCACGCCCGGGGGCGTCGTCGCCCGACGTCATCGCGTAGGCGGAGATCGAGACGGGCTCGGCGAACTGGTACGTGACCCAGCCGGTCGAGGCGAACGCGAGCCACTTGGTGCCCGAGCTGCCGTCGGCGAGCTTGGCGGCTCCCTCGTTGGGCAGGTTCTCCGCGCTCGCGGTGATGCTCCGGAGCCCGCCGAGCACGCTGCCGGGCAGGCCCGCGGTGAAGGCTCCGACGTTCGACTGCCAGGGCTCGCCGTCGCGCTCCGCCACCGTGGTGGACAGCGGGGCCGGGTCGCCGGACTCGAACGAGGAGAAGAAGTCGCCGGGCTCGGCGGCGGCCGCGGGCGCCGCGGCGAGGACGCCCACGGGTACCGCGAGGGGTACGGCGAGGGCCACGGCGAGCGCGAGCCCGAGCGGGCGCGCGCCGCCGCCGGAGCGCGCGACCGCGCGTCCGGGCGGGAGGGGTCTGATCATGCTCGCGATCTCCTTCGATCATCTGACAGCGCTGTCAGGCTGCAGGGGTGCCCCTGACAACGCGCAGGGGGGAAGCGTTGTCAGGGGCGACCTGAACTTATGCGGCGGCTCCTCGCTTTGTCAACGCGACCTCGGCGGGGCCGGGCCGCGTTCGGCGAGGGGATCTCGGGGGCGCGCACGGCGTGCCGGACGCGCGGTTCGCACCGCCCGTGCGCACCTAGGCCCCGGGGCCGGGGACCTCCCCCGTGCCCCGCACGACGAGCCGTGTCGGCACCACGACCAGCCGCGGCGCGAGCTCGGGGTTCTCGGCGCGCGAGACCGCGAGCGCCGCGGCCTGACGACCCATCTCGACGACGTCGTAGCCCACGACGGTCACGTGCAGGAGGTCGGCCAGCTCGAAGTCGTCGAAGCCCACGAGCGCGACGTCGGGCGCCTCGCCCCCGGAGACGCGGTCGCGCAGGGCGTGCAGCGCGCCGACGGTGATCTTGTTGTTCGCGGTGACGAGCGCCGTCGGCGGCTCCGGCAGGGCCAGGAGCTCGGTGACGAACGCGCGTGCGAGGTCCGCGTCGTGCGCGCCGTCGCGCACGTACCGCGCGGGGTCCTCGACGCCGGCGGCCCGCAGCGTCGCCACGAACTCGTCGCGGCGCTCCTGGAACGTCCACAGGCGCGAGACGTCGCCCACGAGGGCGATGCGCCGGTGCCCGTGCGCGAGCAGGTGCGTCACGGCGTCGCGCACGCCGCCGCGGTTGTCGATGACGACGGTGTCCGCCTCGACGCCCTGCGCGGGGCGGTCGATGAACACGACCGGGAGGCCGTCGTCGAGCTCGCGGCGCAGCGACGAGTGGTCGGTCGAGGTCGGCGTGACGACGAGCGCGCCGACGCGCCGCTCGACGAGCGCCTCCGTGAGCGTGCGCTCGCGCTCGGGCTCCTCGTCGGAGCTCGTCGTGATGAGCTGCAGCCCGTGGTGGCGCAGCTCGCGCTCGATGCCGCTCGCGAGCGCCGAGTAGAACGGGTTCGCGAGGTCGCCGGTCACGAAGCCGACGAGCCGCGACGAGCCGCCGCGGGCGAGGTCGGCCGCGACGGCGTTGCGCCGGAACCCGAGCCGCTGCGCGGCCTCCTGCACCTTGGCGCGCGTCTGCGGCGCGACGTTCGGTTCGTCGTTGAGGACGCGGGACGCCGTCTTGAGGCTGACGCCCGCGGCCTCGGCGACCGACGCGAGCGTCGGGCGCCGTCCTCCGCGGCCCGCGTGCGGTCGCGCGGCGGCGTCGGGCGCGACGCGCGTCGCCGCGGCCGGTCCTGCCACCGTCGTGACCGGGGCCCCGCCCGGCGGGAGCATGTCCGCGTGCTCCCCCTGCACCACCATCATCAGATCTCCCGTCGGCCGCGGATGAGCATGTCGACGACGATAGCGAGCAGGAGCACCGCTCCGGTCACGATGTAGCGCGTCGCCGTGTCGAGGTTGAGCAGGGTGAGGCCGTTCGCGATCGACTGGATGACCAGCACGCCGAGCAGCGCGGACCACGCGCTGCCGCGCCCGCCGAACAGGCTCGTGCCGCCGATCACCGCCGCGGCGATGGCCGTGAGGTAGGTGTCCGCCCCGCCCGTGCCCTGGTTCGCGGCGGCGAGGCGGCCGGCAGCGAGGACGCCGCCGAGCGCGGCGAAGGTGGAGCAGGCGACGAAGCACGAGACGACCGTCCGCCGCACGGCGACGCCCGCGAGGAGCGCCGACCGGCGGTTGCCGCCCACCGCGCGCACCGAGCGACCCCAGCGCGTGCGGCGCAGGAGCACGTCGACCACGACGACGAGCGCGACGAAGAGCACGACGGTGTAGCCGATGCCGCGCGCCGTGCCGAGGTAGGCGACGGTCGCGACGAGGACGGCGGCGAGGAGCCCGGTGCGGACCGCGGCGCGGCCCAGGCCCGGGCTGGGGAGCCCCGCGCGCACGCGGCGCACGTGGTCGGCGACGCGCAGCGCCGCGTACCCCACGACGACGGCGGCCACGAGCCCCCACGCGACGGCCGGGGCGAGGAAGCCCTGCTGGACCGTGCGCACGAGCCACGACTCGAACGGGAGGTTGATCGACCCCTTGGGCCCGAGGACGCGCAGCTGCACGCCCGCGAGGACGAGCAGGCCCGCGAGCGTGAAGACGAACGACGCGAGGCCCAGGCGCGTGGACAGCAGCCCGTACCCGATGCCCACGACGACGCCGACGGAGAGGGCCGCGACGATCGCGAGCCCGACCGGCCACCCGAGGCCGACCGTCCCGACCGCGAGCACCGCGGCCGCGAGCCCGCTCACCGACCCGACCGACAGGTCGATCTGCCCGACGAGCAGCACGATGACGACGCCGAGCGCGATGATGCCCGTGGGCGCGCTCTGGAGCGTGAGGTTGACGAGGTTCTCCGCGGAGAGGAACGCCGGGTTGATCGCGCCCAGCACGACCCAGATGAGCAGGAGCGCGCCGACGATCGGCAGCATGCCGAGGTGCGCGCCGCGCAGCTGCTGCACGACGGTGCCGGACAGGGCGCCGGTCGTCGTGCGCTCGAGCGCGGCGCCGGGGGTGCGGCCGGGGACGCTCATCGGTGCACCGCCCCCGTGCCGCCGGCCCGCCGCTCGCGGGGCTCCGGGCCGGACGCGGCGCGCGCGGGACCGCCGGGGCGCGCGGGCCGGACCGCGCCGGTCATCGCGGCGAGCAGGTCCTCGTACGAGGTGTCGCCCGAGAACTCGCCGTGCACGCGCCCGAGGCGCAGCACGACGATGCGGTCCGCGACGGCCTGGAGGTCGCCCGCCTGGTGGCTGATGAGCACGACGGCGTGGCCGCGCTCGCGCAGCTTCTCGATGAGGTTGAGCACCTCGGCGGTCTGGCGGACGCCGAGCGCGGCCGTCGGCTCGTCGAGCACGAGGACGCGCGGCGCGCCGAGCAGGGCCCGGGCCACCGCGACGACCTGGCGCTGGCCGCCGGACAGCGTGCGCACCGGCTGGCGCACCGAGGGGACGGTCGCCGCGAGCTGGTCGAGCAGGCCCCACGCCTCGCGCTCCATCGCGATCTCGTCGAGGAACGGCCCGCGCAGCGTCTCCTGGCCGAGGAACACGTTCTCGACGACGTCGAGGTCGTCGACGAGCGCGAGCTGCTGGAAGACCGCCGCGATCCCGTGCGTGCGGGCCGCGGCGGGCGAGTCGAGCACGACGGGCGCGCCGTCGAGCAGGACCTCGCCGCCGTCCGGGCGGAACGCCCCCGCGATGACGCCCGCGAGCGTCGACTTGCCGGCGCCGTTGTCGCCCACGACGGCGAGCACCTCGTGCTCGCGCACGTCGACGTCGACGTCGACGAGCGCGCGGACGCCGCCGAAGTTCTTCGAGACGCCGCGCAGCGACAGGACGGGTGCGCTCACGGTGCGGCCTCCAGGAGCCCGGCCTCGACGCACGCGTCGACGTAGTACGGGGTGCAGATCTCGTCGACGGAGTGGACCCCGCCGTCCACGACGACGCGCTGCACGTCGTCGACCCCGACGGCGCGCGGCGCGAGCAGCAGGCTCGGGACGCCGTCGATGACGGCCGTCGCGCGCGGGTCCTCGCCGCGCAGCACGCGCACGGCGAGCTCGGCCGCCGTCCGCGCCTGCTGGGCGGTCGCCTTGTAGACGGTCATGTACTGGTCGCCCGAGACGATGCGCTGGACGGCCGCGAGCTCGCCGTCCTGGCCGGTCGTGGGCGGCACGGGGTCGAGACCGGCGGCCTTCATGGCCGCGATGGCTCCGCCCGCGATGCTGTCGCTCGCCGCGAAGACGCCGTCGACGCGACCGGGGTACTGCGTGAGCTGTCCCTCGACCCACTCGGTCGCCTTGTCGGGGCTCCAGTCGGGCGTGTCGTACTCGGCGAGCACGTCGATGTCCTCTCCCTCGAGCGCACGGTGGGCGCCGGCGGCGAGCTCCGCGGCGTTCGGGTCGGTCGGCGAGCCCTGGACGAGCAGGACGCCCGGCCGCCGGCCCTCGCCCGGCGGGTCCTGCTCCGCGCGGTCCAGGACCGCGCCGACGAGCGCCTCCCCCATGAGGTACCCGATGAGCTCGTTGTCGAACGAGACGTAGTAGTTCGCGCCGTCGACGAAGCGATCGTAGGCGATGACGGGCACGCCGAGGCGCTGGGCCTCGGCGACGATGCTCACCGCGGCGACGGCGTCGACCGCGTCGAGGACGAGCACGTCGGCGCCGCGCGCGAGCATCGACTCGGCCTGCTGCTGCTGGTTCGCCGCGTCCTGCGCGGCGTTGGCGTACAGCACCTCGCACGTGGGGCAGCGTCGCTCGACGACGCCCACGAAGGTGGGCCGGTCGGTCGTCTCGTAGCGCGCGGTCTTCGCCTCCGGCAGCAGCAGCCCGATCGTCCCCTCGGACGGGCCCGCCGGCGCCTCCTCGGGCGCGGCGCACCCGGCGAGCGCGAGCAGGGTGACGACGGCGGCCGCGACGGCGCGGCGCACGCGCGCGGCGGTCATGCGCTCACCCCCAGCGACCCGCTCACGCGGGCCAGGTCGAGCGCGACGGCGAGCGCCCCGCGCACCTCGGCGGCGGAGCCGAGCTCGGACGCGACCACCTGGACGGGTCCGGCGGTGCTCGGCACGGTGCGCTGCTCGAGCGCCGTGCGCAGCGGGCCGAGCAGCGCCTCGCCCGCCTCGGCGAGCTGCCCGCCCACGACGACGATCTCCGGGTCCACGAGGTTGCAGAGGTTGGCGGCCGCGACCCCGAGGTGCTGGCCGGCGTCGAACAGGACGCGGCGGCAGCCCGGGTCGCCCTCCTGCGCGCGCGCGATGACGTCGCGCAGCGTGAGGTGCCCGCGGCTCTCGGAGAGCATGGAGAGCAGCACGCCCGCGCCGACGTACATCTCGAGGCACCCGCGGTTGCCGCACCGGCACACGGGGCCGTTCTCGTCGATCGTCACGTGCCCGATCTCGCCCGCGACGCCCGCCCGGCCGTGCACGACGCGCCCGCCCAGGACGAGCCCGCCGCCGACGCCGTGCGACACGCGCAGGTAGGCGACGGCGTCGTGCCCGACGGCCGCGCCGAACCGGGTCTCGGCGAGCGCGCCGAGGTTGGCGTCGTTGTCGACCGTCACGGGCGCGCCGAGCTCGGCCTCGAGCACCTCGGGGACGACGACGCCGTCCCACCCGCGCATCATCCCGACCGTGGCGATGCTGCCCGCGCGCACGTCGACCGGCGCGGGGACGCCCACGCCGACGGCCAGCAGCTCGTCCGGGGCGGCGTCGACCGACGCGACCATCTCGGCGACGAGGAGCGCGGCGCGCTGGAGGCCCGTGTCCGCGCGGTGGTCCGGCGCGAGGGGCATGCGCTGGTCGGCGAGGACGCGCATCGAGGCGTCGGCGAGCGCGACGCGCATCGACCGGCTGCCGAAGTGGACGCCCGCGACGAGCCCGAGGTTGCGCGCGAGGGTGACCTGGAGCGCGCGGCGCCCGCTGCGCGTGGACGGCGAGGTGTGCAGCACGCCCGCGCCCGTGAGCTCCTTGACGATGTTGGAGACGGTGGCCGGGGACAGCCCGGTGACGCCGGCCAGCTCGATCTGCGTGAGGGAGCCACGCTGCTGGACGGCGCTCACGATCCGAGCTCGGTTGGCCTCACGCAGTGAAGTCTGCGAGCCCGGGGTCACCCGGTCAGCGCGCACGTCCGCCAGAATACCGCCGAGGCACCCCGGTCCAGGTGGGGCGCCCCGGCTCGGTCCCGTGCGGGTTCCCTCGGCCGCTGGTCGATAGCGCTGTCATCCGAGGCGGTCCTCAGCGGAGCCGCAGGTTGGATCCACGACCTGACGTGAAGATCACGATTGGGCGACGCTTGAGTTCACTTCTTGACACCAAGCGTGGGTCGCCGTTGGATGGGCACCGGGTTCGAGGGCGCGCCGGTGCGCCCGGCCGGCGCGACGTGGTCGTCCCGCTGGTCCCCAACGACCGAAGAAGGCGTAGGGAAATCACGATGCGAATCGATCGCAGGACGAGCGCGACGGTGGCGACTGCCGCCCTCGTGGGTCTCGCACTCGCCGCGTGCAGCGGCGGTGGTTCCGGTGACGGGGGCACCGGTGACGGTGGCGCTTCCGGGGGCGGCGACGAGGTCGAGGTCTTCACCTGGTGGGCCGCCGGCTCCGAGAAGGCGGGTCTCGACGCGCTGGTCGGCGTGTTCGACGAGCAGCACCCCGACGTGACGTTCATCAACGGCGCGGTCGCCGGCGGTGCCGGCTCGGCCGCCAAGGACCTCCTCCAGTCGCGCCTCCAGGCGCAGGACCCGCCGGACACGTTCCAGGCGCACGCCGGCGCGGAGCTGCAGGACTACATCGACGCCGCGCAGATCGAGGACGTCTCCTCGCTGTACGACGAGTTCGGCCTCAACGACGTGTTCCCGGCCGACCTGGTCGACCGCCTCAAGTCCGAGGACGGCGCGATCTACTCGATCCCGTCGAACATCCACCGCGCGAACGTCGTGTGGGCCAACCCGGCGGTCCTCGAGGCCAACGGCATCGACCCCGCCGCGACCTACGCGGACCTCGACGCCTGGATGGCGGACCTCGACACGCTCCAGGCCGCCGGCGTCACGCCGCTGTCCGTCGCGACGACGTGGACCCAGGTCCACCTCCTCGAGACCGTGCTCCTCGCCGACCTCGGCGCGGAGGCGTACAACGGCCTGTGGGACGGCTCGACCGACTGGGCCGGCCCCGAGGTGACGGCCGCGCTCGAGGACTTCGAGAAGCTCATGGGCTACACCAACACCGACCGTGACGGGCTCGACTGGCCCGAGGCGACCCAGATGGTGATCGACGGCAACGCCGGGTTCAACGTCATGGGCGACTGGGCCGTCGCGGCGTTCGAGGAGCAGGGCAAGGCGCTCGGCACCGACTTCACCGCGTTCCCCGTGCCGGGCACCGACGGCGTGTTCGACTTCCTCGCCGACTCGTTCACCCTCCCGGTGGGCGCGCCGCACCCCGACGGCGCCAAGGCGTGGCTCGAGACCGTCGGCTCGCTCGAGGGCCAGGTCGCGTTCAACAAGGCCAAGGGCTCCATCCCGGCCCGTACCGACGCCGACGCCTCGGAGTTCTCCGAGTACCAGCAGACCGCGATCGAGTCGTTCGGCCAGGACACGATCGTGTCCTCGCTCGCGCACGGCGCCGCCGCGCCGGTCGCGACGCTCAACGCGATCTCCGACGCGACGAGCAAGTTCACCTCCGGCGGGTCCGACCTCGCGACCTTCCAGTCCGAGCTCGTGTCCGCCACCCAGGGCTGAGACCGGTCCACCGGAGCCGCCGCGCGTCGTCGGGCACGTCCCGACGGCGCGCGGCGGACCCGCGCGACCGGAACCCTCCCCGGGATGCCGCCGAGCGGCTCCCTCGCCCCCACGACCGGGAAGACCCACCATGCTCAAGTCACTGCGACGCGCCGGCCCCGCGCTGCTGATGCTCGCCCCCTCGCTGATCCTCGTCGGCGTGTTCGTGTACGGCCTCATCGGCGCGAACTTCACGACGTCGATCACCGACAACCACACCGCGGCGCAGGCCACCGGCCAGAAGCCGTCGGTGGTCGTGTGGTTCGAGAACTACCTCGACCTGCTCGGCAGCGAGGCGTTCCAGCACTCGCTGAAGAACCTCGTCCTCTACACCGTCGTCTTCCTCGCCGGGACGATGCTCATGGGCTTCCTGTGGGCGTGGATGATGGACCGGCCCGTCAAGGGTGAGGGCTTCTTCCGGTCGGTCTACCTGTTCCCCTTCGCCGTGTCGTTCGTCGCCTCGGGCGTCGTGTGGCGCTGGCTGCTCAACTCGAACCAGGGCGAGCAGGCGAGCGGCCTCAACCGCCTGTTCCAGATCGTCGGCCTGGACTTCCTGCAGAACAACTGGTGGAACAACGTCACGTGGGGCATCACCGCGATCGCGATCCCCGCGATCTGGCAGCTCTCCGGCTACGTCATGGCGCTCTTCCTCGCCGGGTTCCGCGGCATCCCCGACGAGCTCCGCGAGGCGGCCCGCATGGACGGCGCGAGCGAGTGGAAGCTCTACCGCCACGTGCTGTTCCCGCAGCTGTCGCCGGTCGCGCTGTCGGCGCTCATCATCATCGGCCACATGTCGCTCAAGGCGTTCGACCTCATCATGTCGATCTCGAAGCCCGCGAACTACCAGACCAAGGTGCCCGCCGTCGACATGTACGTCTTCAAGTCGAGCTTCGACTACGCCAACGCGGCGGCCGTCGGCTCGATCCTGCTGATCATCGTGGCCGTCGTCATCGTGCCCTACCTGGTCCGCACCAACCGTCAGGAGAAGCGATGACGACCACCTCGACGCCGGCCGTCCCCACTCCCGACGTCCTCGGCACCCCGCGCCAGACCGAGCGTCGTGCCCCGCGCGGACGGTTCTCCGTCGGCCGCACCCTGAAGTACGCCGCGCTGCTCTTCTTCGTCGTCATCGTCCTCATCCCCGTCTACGTGCTGCTCGTGACGAGCTTCAAGGGCGCGGGCGACGCGTCCCCGGCACGCGCGTGGGCGCTCCCGCAGGTGTGGACGCTCGAGAACTGGCAGACCGCGTGGACCGCTTTGTCGCCGGCGATCCTGCGCTCGCTGCAGATGGTCGTGCCGGCCGCGATCATCGCGGCCTTCCTCGGCTCGCTCAACGGGTTCGTGCTCTCGCGCTGGTCGTTCAAGGGCGCGAACGTCGTCTTCACGCTCATCCTCTTCGGGATGTTCATCCCGTACCAGGCCGTGATGATCCCGCTCAACCAGCTCGTGCTGGGCCTGGGCATCCCGAGCGGCGTGCCGTCGCTGATCCTGCTCCACGTGGTCTACGGCATCCCGATCACGACGCTCATCTTCCGCAACTACTACATGACGGTGCCGCACGAGCTCGTCGAGGCCGCGCGCGTCGACGGCGCGGGCATGCTGCGCACGTTCTGGTCGATCATCCTGCCGATCTCGATCCCGAGCTTCGTGGTCGTGCTCATCTGGCAGTTCACGTCGGCGTGGAACGACTTCCTCTTCGCGGTGTTCTTCTCCTCGAGCCAGAACGGCCCCGTCACGCTCGCGCTGAACAACCTCGCGAACGGTGCGCTGCTGCAGAACTACGGCGTCTCCATGGCGGGCGCGCTCTTCGCGTCGCTCCCGACGCTGCTCGTGTACATCGTCCTCGGCAAGTACTTCGTCGGCGGGCTGATGTCCGGCTCCGTCAAGGGCTGAGCGAGCCGCAGGCTCCTGCGCGGGCTCCCGTCGAGGGGGGGGGGGGGGGGGGGCCCCCGCCCCCCCCCCCCGGGGGGGGGGGCGGCCGGGGGCCCGGCGCGGGGGGGGCCCCGGGGGGGCGCCCAGGGGGGGGCCCCCGCCCG
>NZ_JAAFAN010000028.1:0-50951 GCF_010287905.1 Cellulosimicrobium composti | reverse complement strand
CCGCGTGCGTTCCGGCCGTCGCGCTTCAGGCGAGCGAGAGGAAGAGCTTCTCGAGCTTGGCCACGTCGAGCGTCGGGGGGGCGGCGGCCGCGGGGGGGGGGGGGGGGGGCGGGGGGCGGGCGGGGGGGCGGGGGCGGGGGGGCGGGGGGGCGGGGGCGGCCCGGCGGGGCGATCGGGGACCGCCGCGGCCGGCCGGGCGTCCGCTCAGCTGTCGAGCAGGTCGGCCTTGCCGTCCACGTAGGCGGACTCGAGGCCGTCGAGCACCTCGGTCGGCGACTTCGACTGGTTGATGAGCGACTGGAGCTCGCTGACGATCACGTCGTAGTAGCCGGGGACGGGCCAGTCGGGGTAGAACGCGAGGCCGTCGTCGTCGAGGATCGCCTGGAAGTTCTCGGTGAGCTGCTGCGTGCGCTCGTCGGTGATGACGGACGCGTCACCGGCGACGGGCAGACCGCCCTTCTCCGCGAGGATGTCCTGCACCTCGGGGCGCAGCGTGATGTCGATGAACTCCTCGGCGAGGTCGGGCGAGTCCGCGTTCGTCGGGACGACCCACAGGTTGCCGGACGAGCCGACCTGCAGCGTGCTGCCCGGGAAGTTGAACTGGCCCCAGTCGGCGTCCATCTCCTCGACGATGCGGCCGAACCACCACGAGCCGGAGACCATCATCGGGTAGGTGCCGTTGATGAACGACACGCCCATGTCCTCGGCGGTGAGCGCTGCGGAGTCGGACGCGACGTAGCCGGCCTTGATCCACTCGTCGAGCGTCTCGGTCGCCTGCGTCATCTCCGGGCCGTGGAAGTCCGGGTCGCCGTCGAACAGCTGGTACTGGTCCACGAAGCCGCGGTCGGCGTTCGCGAGCACGAGCTCGTACCAGAGCTGGCCCATCGGGTACTCGGCGCCGGCCTCCGCCAGCGGGGTCACGCCGTGGTCGGCGAAGGTCTGCATGACGGTCTCGAGCTCGTCGAGCGTCGTGGGCACCTCGAGCCCGTGCTCGGCGAACATGTCCTTGTTGTAGTAGACCTGCACGAACTCGCCGTAGTTCGGGACGCCGTACCAGTCGCCGGAGCCCATGAGGCCCTGCTCGTCGTAGGTGGCCGTCGTCTGGAGCGAGCCGCTGAGCTTCTCGTCCCAGCCGCGCTCGGACGCCGCGTCGGTGAGCGGGGTGAGCAGGCCCTGCGCCGCGAGCTGGCCCGCGGTCGCGTTGCCCTTGTTGTACTCCATGACGTCCGGCACGTCGTCGCCGGTGAGGACGATCTTGGCGTTCTTCTGGATCTGCTCGAACGTCTGCTTCTCGACGACGACCTCGACGTCCGGGTTCTCCTCCTCGAAGATCTCGATCGCCTTGGCCCACGCCTGGCCCATCGCCGAGTCGTCGTTCTCGTAGTGCCAGATGGTCAGGGTCTGGTCGTCCGACCCGCCGGCGCCGCCGGCGTCCCCGCACGCCCCGAGGGCGAGCGGGAGCGCTGCCACGGCAGCGACGAGCGAGATCTTCCGGGATCGCAGCATGTGCGTGTCCTCCTCATCGAGTTCCGGCGCGACTGCCGGAGGGTGACCGGGCCTCGCCCGGTCGGTCGGTGGATCAGCGAGCGGCAGGCTCGCGGTCGTCGTCCGGCGCCCGGCCCGCCGCGGGGGCGACGCTGCTGCCGGGTTCGAGGACGCACGGGATGAGCACGTTCGGCGTGCTCGGACGGGAGCCGTCCACGAGGGACAGCAACTTCTGGACGCCCAGGCGGCCGAGCTCGGCGCCGGGCGCGTGCAGCGTGGTCAGCGGCGGGTTGCTCATCTCCCCGACGCCGGGCGACGTGACGATCGACAGGATCGAGATGTCGGCGGGGATCGCGAGCCCACGCTGCTGGAGCTCGGCGACGACGCCGAAGGTCGCGATCTCGTTCATGGTGACGAAGGCGGTGAGCCGCGGCTCGCGCTCGAGCAGTGTCGCGACCGCTTCGCGACCGGCACGCGGGGACTCGTCCACGCGCAGGGCGTGCGGCTCGAGGCCGCGCCGGCGCATCGCCGCGACGAAGCCCTCCTCGGCGCGGAACGTCGGCGCGTAGCCGTCGTCGGCGGAGGCCTGGGAGTGGTTGACGAACGCGACGTGCTCGTGGCCGAGCTCGACGAGGTGCGCCACGGCGTCGTCCGTCGTGCGCTCGAAGTCGATGTCGACCGACGGCCGGTCGGAGACGTCGCGCGTGCGGCCGATCATCGTGTACGGCACGCCGGCCTCGTGGAGGACGTCGACGCGCGCGTCGTCGAGCGCGACCTCCATGAGCAGCACGCCGTCCGCCATCCCCTGGCGCACGAGGTCGCGGACCTCCGGAGCCTGGGTCGTGCGGAAGGGCCACAGCACGAGGTGGTACCCGTTCTCGCGCGCGGTCTCCGCGGCGGACGACACGAACTCGGCGACCGTGCCGCCGAGCCCCTTCTCCATCGCCGGGTAGATGAGCGCGAGCACGTGGCTGCGGCGCGACGCGAGCCCGCGGGCCATCGCGTTGGGCTGGTAGCCGAGCTCGGCCATCGCCTCCTCGATGCGCCGGCGCGTCGCGTCGGAGACGGGACGGGTGCCGGACAGCGCGTACGAGACCGTGCTCAGCGAGACCTGGGCGCGTCGCGCCACGTCCTGCATCGTCGCCATCGATCCACTCCCCTGTGGTCCGGTCCGTCGCCTCGTCCGTCGAAGCGCTTCGTCGAAACGCATCGTCGAAGCGCTTCGCTGTTACGAGTATTGGTTGAACAAAACGGTGGAGTCAAGTCCGTCGCGCGGGATCGCGCTCTCCGGCTACGCGTGGGAAGGATGACCTGCGGGGACGCCGAGGGGACCGGACGGCCACGGCCGTCCGGTGAGGGGGTGCGCGCCTCAGGCGCAGGGC
Organism: Cellulosimicrobium composti; assembly: GCF_010287905.1. Lineage (NCBI taxonomy): Bacteria > Bacillati > Actinomycetota > Actinomycetes > Micrococcales > Promicromonosporaceae > Cellulosimicrobium > Cellulosimicrobium composti. Next base: position 48,084 of record NZ_JAAFAN010000028.1, on the reverse strand, counting down.
GGCGGGCGCGCTGCGGCTCAGGCGGAGAGGTCGACCGGCTCGCCCGCGCGCAGCACCTCGCGCACCGTCAGGTCGGCGTCGGTCACGACGACGTCGGCACGGCGACCCGCGACGAGCCCGCCGCGGTCGTCGAGGCCGAGCACGCCGGCAGGAGCCCAGGACGCGGCGCGGACGGCGTCGACCAGCGGCACACCCGCACCGACCGTCTCGCGCACCACGTCGATCAGGTGGTACGTGCCGCCCGCGATCGAGCCGCCGTCGGTCAGCCGCGCGACGCCGTCCGCGACCGTGACGCGCATCGGGCCGAGCTCGTACGCGCCGTCGGCCATGCCCGCCGCGGCCATCGCGTCGGTGACGAGCGCGACGCCGTCCGGACCGGCGACCGCGCCGTCGACGCCGACGTGGGGCCCGACGAGCTCGACGACGCTGCGGATCGTGCCGTGCGCGAGGTGGGTGCCGTCGGCGACGAGCTCGACGACCATCTCCCCGCGCGCGGCCGCCGCGAGGCACGCCGCGACGGGGCCGGGCTCGCGGTGGTGCAGCGGCCGCATCCCGTTGAACAGGTGCGTGGCGGTCAGGCGCGCGCCCGGCCGGCCCGCCGCCGCGAGCGCCGCGACGCCGGACGCGATCGCGGCCTCGGTCTGCTCGGTGCTCGCGTCGGTGTGACCGATCGACGGCACGGCCCCGACCTCGACGAGCGTCTCGATCACTCCCCCGGGCCCGACGACGCCGGGCACCTCGGGCGCGACGGTCATCGTGCGCAGGTGGCCGCGCGCCGCGGCGGCGATCGCGCGCACGAGCTCGGGGTCGCCGTCGAGCATGTCGTGCGGGTTCTGCGCCCCGCAGCGGACCTCGGACAGGAACGGTCCCTCGAGGTGGATGCCGACGATCTCGCCCGCTTCGGCGAGGTCGGCGAGCGTCGCGGTGCGCTCGAGCAGCACGTCGCGCGGCGCGGTCACGAGGGACGCGACGAGGCTCGTCGTGCCGTGCCGCAGGTGCTCGCGCGCGCCGACGAGCGCGTCGGCCGCGCTCGTCGCGTCGGGGAAGCTCGACCCGCCGCCGCCGTGGTCGTGCACGTCGACGAGGCCCGGGAGCAGCGTGGCCCCGTCGTCCGCCGGCAGGTCCGCGTACCCGGCCGCGACGGCGTCCGCCCGGCGCCCGACCCACGCGACGCGCCCGCCCTCGACGGCGACCACACCGTCGTCGAGCACGCCCGTCGGGGTGACGACGCGGCCCACGAGGACGCGCGCCGGGAGGGGCTGCTGGTCGGGACGGGGGGTGCTCGCGGCGTCGGTCATGGGCCTATTCTGGCGCACTTCGTACACCCGGCGTGCAAACCCGTCGGAGCGTGGGACGGGGCGGGCGGTCAGCGGTCGCGGGACGCGAGGACGCGGCGCGCGCCGCGCCCGAGGTGCAGTGCGAACAGCCGCTGGAACGTCGGCACGGCGAGGACGAGCGGGCGCACCCACCACAGCGCGGGACGGCTGAACACGTCGATGCTCCACCACAGGTCGCCCGCCTCGTCGCGCTCGACGGCGAACCGCTCCTCCCCCACGAACGCGTGACCCGGGAGCGTGCCGTAGGCGAACGCGACGCGCCGTGCGGAGCGCTCGACCCACACGACCTCGCACGGCTCGTGCAGGCGCACGCGCCCGAGCCCGAGCCGGGTCGTGACGCGCACCCCGGGCGCCGCGACGGGGGCGTCGGTGTCGAGCCGCACGCGCGCCGCGGCGTGCACGCGCCACGTGAGCAGCTGCTCGCCGAGCCAGGCGAGGTCCTCGGGCGTCCGCGCGCGGTCGCTGAGCCGGCGCCGCACGTGCAGGTGCCGGTAGCCCGCGGGCCACGAGTCCGTGCGCGTCGCGCCGACCTCCGGGTAGGTGAACGTCATGCGGGTCTCCTCCTCGCCCCCGCGCGGGGGCTCGTGCGGTCGTGGTCGGTCGGGGCCGCGCCTCCGTGCGCGGCACGGTCGCGCGCGAGCAGGCGCAGGCCGAGCAGCGCGCACAGGACGAAGCCGAGCGCGTTGGCGACGCCGTGCGTCGCCGCCATGAGGTCGAGTCCGGGGTGGGCGAACCCGAGCGCCTCGCCCGCGGCCCACCACAGCGCGAGCACCATCGCGAGGGACACGACGACGGCGCTCGTCACGAGCAGGGCGCGGGCGGCGGCCGGGTGGCCGCCCGGGCGGGCGGCCGAGCGCACGACGGCGGCCGCCGTCGCCCAGAGCGCCAGCGTCAGGACGACGGCACCCACGAGCTCGGCGGCGTCGCCCACGAAGTAGCCGAGCAGGACGAGCGCCGTCCCGGCGGGCACGCCCCACGCCCCGGCGACGGCGAGCCGGTCGGCGGCGGCGAGCCGGGCGACGGCCCCGGCGACGAGCGCCGCGCCGAAGCCCGCGTAGAGCATGTGGGGCACGGTGAGCGCGAGGTACGTCCCCGAGAAGCCGAGCAGACCCCAGCCGGCGCGCTCCGCGACGAGCGCGCTCGCCCCGACCGCGGGCAGCACGAGCGCGGTCACGGTCGCGGCGGTGCTCGGGGGCCCGGCCGGCGAGGCGCCGCCCCGGTGCCCGCCGAGCGCACGCGCCGCGAGGCGGACCCCCGCGGCGAGCAGGACGGCGGACGCGAGCGCGAACGGCACCGCGAGCGCGGCGGCGAGCGCCCCGCGCGGCAGGAGGAGGCTCACGACCGCGCACGCCCCGGCGAGCGGCCAGGCCGCGCTGCGCGGCGCCGGGACGACCCGGGCGCCGAGCAGCCGCAGGCCGAGCGGGAGGACGACGACGGCCCCGACCGCGACGAGCAGCCCGACGAGCGCCGAGCCCGCGGGGCTCACGCGCGCTCGCCGCGGTCGGTCGTGGGCGCGGGCGAGACGTCGCGCACGAGCCGCAGGACGTCGTCGACCACCGCGCGCGCGACGGGCAGCCGTGCGAGCCGGACGAGGCTGCCGACGAGCGCCGCGCCGCCGTCGACGAGGCGACGCGTGCGGGTGAACCCGGGCGAGGTGTCGTAGACCCAGAACAGCGTGATCCCGAGGTGCGCGAGCCACAGGAGCTCGGGGAGCTGCGCGCGCAGGCGCTCGGGCAGGCGCGTGGAGGACCCGGCGACGACGTCCTCGAAGAGCGCGCGCGACAGGTCGCGCGACGTCGCCGAGGCCGCGGAGAACGGGCTCGCGTCCGACCCCGGCCGGATCGCGACGGAGACGAACTCCGCGCCGAACGCGTGGAACGGCGCGAACGCGTCGACCGACGCGGCCCACACGCCGCGCAGCCGTTCGGTGAGCGAGCCTCCCGCCGCGAGCACGGGTGCGGACCGCTCGGCGTGCTCGCGCTGCACCTCGAGGTAGAGCTCCTGGACGAGCGCGTCCTTCGACGGGAAGTGGTAGTACGCGTTGCCCGTGCTCACGCCTGCCTCTGCGGCGACGGCGCGCATCGTCGTGCGCTCGTACCCGACGTCCCGCAGCATCCGGATCGCGACCTCGCGCAGGTGCGCCCGAGTCCGCTCGGACTTCGGCGTCGCGCTCATGGTGCCGAGCCGTTTTTGAACATGTTCAAAAACTAGCACGCGCCCGGGCGGACGCCGCACACGACGGACATGGGAGCGACTGTTGTTTTCTGTTGTCTCTTGTGGGAATCTGTGGCCGACAGCGCAGTCAGCCGGACCGGTGCACGGACCGGCGCTCTTCGACGACGAAGGACCCGCATGCCCCGACCACGCTCGACGCGCGCGCTCGCGCTCGTCTCCGGACTCCTCGCGCTCGCGCTCGCGGCACCCGCCGCGGCAGCGACCACGCCGACCGCCCCCGCTCCCCCCGTCACGGCGGACGACGACCCGACCACCCCGCTCGACCGCCCCGAGGTGGGGCCCGGCACGTCCTTCGTCGACGTGGCCACCAAGCTCGACGGGTACGCCGACCCCGACTGGTACGCGGCGAACGTCCCCGTCGTCGACCTGCCCGACGCGGACGCCGAGGCCGTGTACTACTACCGCTGGCGCGTGCTCAAGGAGCACCTGCGCTACACCGAGCCCGGGACCGGGTGGGTCCTCACGGAGTTCCTCGACTGCTGCGGGTACGCCGCGCCCTACCAGGCGATCAACGCCGCCGCAGGCCACCAGCTCGCCGAGGGCCGCTGGCTGCGCGACCAGCGCTATCTCGACGACTACGAGGACTACTGGCTCACCGGGCCCGGCCAGATCGAGCCCGCGCAGAACCCCGAGGCGGCCGACTGGGCGCACCAGTACTCCTTCTGGGCCGTGACCGCGATCGTCGAGCGCGCGAAGGTGACCGGCGACCTCGACCGGCTCCGGTCGCTCCAGCCCGAGCTCGAGACCTTCGTCGAGGACTGGGGCAACCAGTTCGACGCCGACCTCGGCCTCTACTGGCAGACGCCCGAGTACGACGCCAAGGAGAGCTCCCCGGCGTCGTACGCGACCGACCGCGACTACGCCGGGCGGCACACGTTCCGCCCGTCGATCAACGCCTACCTCTACGGCGACATGCTCGCGCTCGCCGAGGTCGCGACGCTCAACGGCGACGAGTCGACCGCGACCGAGTACCGCGACCGCGCCGCCGCGCTGCGCGAGGCCGTCGACACCTACCTCTGGGACGACGAGCGGCAGTTCTTCTACGACGTCGTGGACTGGGAGAACCCCGGCCACGAGCGCCTGCGCGACCGCCTCGACGTCGGGTTCGTCCCGTGGAAGTTCGGCCTCGCCTCGCCCGAGCAGGCGGTCGCGCTCGACCAGCTCCTCGACCCGCAGGGCTTCGCCGCCCCGTTCGGGCCGACCGTGACAGAGCGCCGCTCCCCCGACTTCTGGCGCTCGGCCGACCAGGGCTGCTGCAAGTGGGACGGGCCGTCGTGGCCGTTCTCGACGTCGCTCACGCTCGACGGCCTCGCCACCGCGCTGCGGGACGACGCCGCGGGCGACCTCACGCGCGCCGACTACCTCGACCTGTTCGAGACGTACGTGCGCACCCAGTTCCGCGACGGCGAGCCATACGTCGCCGAGGCGCACCACCCCGACGAGGACCGCTGGATCTACGACGGGAGCAACCACTCCGAGGACTACCTGCACTCGAGCTACGTGGACCTCGTGCTCCAGGACGTGCTCGGCCTCCAGCCGCAGTCCGGCGACTCGCTCGTGCTCGACCCGCTCGTCCCGGCCGACTGGGACTGGTTCGCCGCGGAGAACGTGCCGTACCACGGGCGCAACGTCACGGTCCTGTTCGACCGCGACGGCACGCGCTACGGCGCGGGCACGGGCCTGCGCGTGTACGTCGACGGCGAGCAGGTGCTCCACGCCGGGGCCGACGCGCTCGCCGAGGGCGCCGACCCGGTCGAGGTCCCCGTGCCCGCGGGGGACCCCCAGCGGCTCCCGCACGCGGTGAACACGTCCGCCAACCCGCTGCGCCACGAGTACCCGCGACCCCTCGCGTCGTACACGTGGCGCTACGACGACGCGTGGCGCGTCCTCGACGGCAAGGTCTGGTACGACGAGGTGCCGCAGAACACGCGCTGGACGAACTACTCCTCGCCGAACGCGACCGACTGGGTCGGTGTCGAGCTCGCCGAGCCGACGACGATCGGCGACGTCAGGTTCCACGGCTACCAGGACGCCGACGCGGTCCAGCCCGCCGCGGCCTACGAGCTCGAGTACTGGGACGGCGCCGCGTGGCAGGTCGTGCCCGACCAGACGCGCGTGCCCGAGCAGCCCGCCGGGAACGGCCTCAACCGGATCACGTTCCCGCCGCTCGAGACGACGCGCTACCGGGTCGTGTTCCAGGCGGCCCCCGGGAAGTCCGTCGGCGTGACCGAGCTCGAGTCCTGGAGCCCGGTCGCGCGCGACGTCACCGTCCGCGTCGACGCGGCACAGCCTGCGCCCGGCCAGGCGTCGCGCGTCGACGTGACCGTGACGTCGCGCGAGGACGCCGTGACCGGCGTCGACCTCGCCCCCGACCTCCCCGAGGGGTGGACCGCCGTCGCCGTGGGCGACGACGGACCCGTCGACCTCGGCGCGTGGGACCGCGCGACACGGTCGTGGGACGTCACGCCGGCGCCCGACGCCGTCCCCGGGACCGAGGCGCGCATCGGCGCCGTCGCGCGCTGGGGCGGCGGCGACGCGCACGAGACGCGCGCGACGACGACCGTGCGGCTCGCGTTCGACCCCGCCTGGTACGACGACGTCGTGCTGCACGACGACTTCGGCACCGACACGCTCGCGGACTGGACCACGATGCAGCCGTCCGCCGGCGAGGCGCTGCCCACGCTCGCCGCGGGCGACGGGTCGCTCTCCGCGACCGGCGGCGCGCGCTACTGGGGCCTGTACGGGCACCGCACGGCCCGCGCGACGTCGTCGTCCGTGGTCATCGCCGAGATCGGCGCGTTCTCCGGGCAGGGCACCGCCGAGGACTCGCTGTTCCTCGGGCTCGCCGGCGGCGACCGCACCTACGCGCTCGCGTGGTTCAACCACACGAACGTCGCCTCCGGCCTCGACTACGTGGGCGGCGCGAACGGGTCGTCACCGTACTTCGGCCTCCGCGGCTACGGGCCCGGCAGCCGGATCGCGCTCCAGGTGAACGGCGCACGGGTCGACGTCTTCGCCGAGGAGGACGGCACGTGGACCTGGTACGGCGGCACGACGACGGGCGGCACGCTCGACACGTCCGACCCCGACGTCCTCGCCGGTCTCCTGCCGACCATCGGCTTCCGGGCCGACCGCGGCACGGTGAGCATCGCGTCGTTCGAGGTGCGCGCGCGGTCCGCCGCGCCCGGCCCGCAGGTCGACGTCACCGCCACGTCGCGCTGCCTCGCCGGGACCGCGCACGTCGCGGTCCGGGCCGCGTACACCGGGACGGGCGGGGCCGGCCTCGGCGAGCCGGTCGACGTCGAGCTCGTCACGCCGTTCGGGACGCGCACCGTCACGGGCGTCGCCCCGGGCGAGAACGCCTACCAGTCGTTCTCCGCCCGGGCCGGCACCGTCACCGCGGGCGAGGCGACCGTGCGCGTGACCGACGCCGCCGGACGCGTCACGCAGCACACGGCGCCCTACCCGGCGACCACCTGCTGACCGACGCCCGCGGGGCCAGGGCTCAGAAGAGGCGCGACTCCACGTCGTCCACGCCGCGCATCGCGTCGTAGTCGAGCACGAGGCAGCCGATCCCGCGGTCCGTCGCGAGCACGCGCGCCTGCGGCTTGATCTCCTGGGCGGCGAACACGCCCCGCACGGGCGCCAGGAGGGGGTCGCGGTTGAGCAGCTCGAGGTAGCGCGTGAGCTGCTCGACGCCGTCGATGTCGCCGCGGCGCTTGATCTCGACGGCCACGGTCCCGCCGTCGGCGTCCTTCGCGAGGATGTCGACCGGCCCGATCGCCGTGGGGTACTCGCGGCGCACCAGCGTGTGCCCGGAGCCCAGCAGCTCGATCTGCGCCGCGAGCATCTCCTGCAGGTGGGCCTCGACGCCGTCCTTGACGAGCCCGGGGTCGATGCCGAGCTCGTGCGAGCTGTCGTGCTGGACCTCGTGGAGCTCGATCTCCAGGCGGTCGTCGCTCTTCGCGTGCTGCACGGCCCAGACCTCGGTCACGCCGCGCTCGCGCGCCTCCTCGGACGGCTCGCGGACCGCGAGGGTGCACGGCGGGCTCATCCAGTTGAGGGGCTTGTACGAGCCGCCGTCGGAGTGGAGCAGCACGCTCCCGTCGGCCTTGACGATGAGCACGCGCGTCGCGAGCGGCAGGTGCGCGGAGAGGCGGCCGGTGTAGCGGGCGGAGCAGCGGGCGACGACGAGGCGCATGGGGCAGGTCCTCCGGGACGGGGGTGGGGCGGTCCGGTGGGGCGTCGGCCCGCGGGCGACGCGTCAGACGACGACGTCGCGGCGCCCGGGCGGCGCGGCCTCCAGCCAGGAGGCGAGCCCCTCGTAGGCGGCTCGCGACATCGTGAGCTCGAAGTCCTGGCCGCGGTAGCGGCAGCGGACGAGGTAGGCGTCGGGGCCGTCGCCGGAGAACGGCTCGCGGCCCGTGATGACGAGGTCGTAGCGCGACCAGGTGCGCGCGGGGCGCAGCGACACGGACCACAGGCGCCACCAGTCGATGCGCCCGACGCCGTAGTGCGCGATCCCGGCGACCCAGGGCGCCCCCGCGACGCCCGTGCGGCGCGCGGCGCACTCGAACGACCCGACGCGGTGCGACAGGGCGCGCAGACGCCACGCCCCCAGCCCGGTCGCGACGATCAGCAGGACGAGAAGTCCGATCGCGATCCAGGCCAGGGGCGTCATGGTCGTCCGAGGGTCAGCGCGAGGCCGGTACGGACTCGACCGAGTCCGCGACGATCGTGACCTGGTTCGAGTCGACGGAGAGGAACCCGCCGGTGACGCGCAGCTCGAGGGACTCACCCTCCGCGACGATGCGCACCGAGCCCTCGCGCAGCACGGAGAGCAGCGGCGAGTGGTCGGCGAGGATGCCGATCTCGCCGTCGGCCGCGGGGGCCGTGACCCGCTGCGCGCGGCCCGACCAGATCTTGCGGTCCGCCGCCACGAGGTCGACGTTCAGCTGTGCCACGGGAACTCCTTCGAAGGCGGTTCATGCCCGGCGTGGTGTCCGGGACGACGACCGGTCCGCGAGGCGCGGGCCGGGTCCGGGTGCGACGCCCGCGGGGCCGGACCGAGCGGCCCGGCCCCGCGTGTGCGTCGGATCAGGCGCCGTACTCCTTCTGGATGCGCGCCCAGTTGCGCTCGAGGTCCTCGAGCCCACCGATGTTGTAGAAGGCCTGCTCGGCGATGTGGTCGAACTCGCCGTCCGCGATCTTCTTGAACGCCTCGATGGTCTCGCTCAGCGGCACGGTCGAGCCCGCGACACCGGTGAACTTCTCGGCCATGTACGTGTTCTGGGAGAGGAACTGCTGGATGCGGCGCGCACGCGCGACGACCGTCTTGTCCTCCTCCGAGAGCTCGTCCACACCGAGGATCGCGATGATGTCCTGGAGCTCCTTGTTGCGCTGCAGGATCGACTTCACGCGCGTGGCGACGTCGTAGTGCTCCTGGCCCACGTAGCGCGGGTCGAGGATGCGGCTCGTCGAGGCGAGCGGGTCCACCGCGGGGTACAGACCGCGCGAGGCGATCTCACGGGAGAGCTCCGTCGTCGCGTCGAGGTGCGCGAACGTCGTGGCCGGGGCCGGGTCGGTGTAGTCGTCCGCCGGCACGTAGATCGCCTGGAGCGACGTGATCGAGTGACCGCGCGTCGAGGTGATGCGCTCCTGGAGGAGGCCCATCTCGTCGGCGAGGTTCGGCTGGTAGCCCACCGCGGACGGCATGCGGCCGAGCAGCGTCGACACCTCGGAGCCCGCCTGCGTGAAGCGGAAGATGTTGTCGATGAACAGCAGGACGTCCTGCTTCTTCACGTCGCGGAAGTACTCCGCCATCGTCAGCGCGGAGAGCGCGACGCGAAGACGGGTGCCCGGGGGCTCGTCCATCTGGCCGAAGACGAGGGCCGTCTTGTCGAAGACGCCCGCCTCCTCCATCTCGTGGATGAGGTCGTTGCCCTCACGCGTGCGCTCGCCGACACCGGCGAACACCGAGACACCGCCGTGGTCCTGCGCGACGCGCTGGATCATCTCCTGGATGAGGACCGTCTTGCCGACGCCCGCACCGCCGAAGAGGCCGATCTTCCCACCCTGCACGTACGGGGTGAGGAGGTCGATGACCTTGATGCCCGTCTCGAACATCGTGGTCTTCGACTCGAGCTGGTCGAACGCCGGGGGCTTGCGGTGGATCGGCCAGCGCTCGGTGATCTCCACGGTCTCGCCCGGGGCGGCGTTGAGCACCTCGCCCGTGACGTTGAAGACCTTGCCCTTGGTGACGTCGCCCACGGGGACGCTGATGGGCGCGCCCGTGTCGGTCACCTGGGCACCGCGGACGAGGCCGTCCGTCGGCTTGAGGGCGATCGCGCGGACGAGGGAGTCGCCCAGGTGCTGGGCGACCTCGAGCGTGAGCGTGAAGGACTTCTCGCCCTCGCCCTGCGACGAGAGGTCGATCTCGACGGTCAGCGCGTTGTAGATGTCGGGGATGGCGTCCGCCGGGAACTCGATGTCCACGACGGGGCCGATCACACGAGCGACTCGGCCCACGCCGGGACCGCTGGAGTGCTCGACCTGTGCTTCCACGGTGGTGGCGGTCATTGCTGGCCTCGCTTCGCAGTGCCGGGGAGGGCCCCGGCGGTGTCGGTCAGGATGTCGGTGTTGGTGCTGGCCGTGCGGGCCTCGCGGCCCGTCATGACGCCGCCAGGGCGTCGGCACCCGAGACGATCTCGCTGATCTCCTGGGTGATGTCCGCCTGGCGCGCCTGGTTGGCCAGCCGCGTGTAGTTGCGGATGAGGTCCTCCGCGTTGTCCGTCGCCGTGTGCATCGCCCGCTGGCGCGCCGCGAGCTCGGACGCCGCGGCGTCGAGGAGGCAGCTGAAGATCCGGCTGCGCACGTAGCGCGGGAGCAGGGCGTCGAGCACGGCCTCGGGCGACGGCTCGAAGTCGTACAGCGGGAGCACGTCGTGCTTGCCCGCCGGGGCCACGCCCTCGACGACCTCGAGCGGAAGCATCCGCACCACGCGCGGGCGCTGCGTGACCATGTTGACGAACTGCGTGTACACGATGTGCAGCTCGCTCACACCGCCCTCCGCGACCGGCGCGAGGAACGCCCCGAGGAGGGCGTCCGCGATCTCGCCCGCGATCTCCGAGTTCGGCGCGTCCGACCCGTACGACCACGTGCCGGCGAGCGTGCGCCCGCGGAACGAGTAGTACGAGATGGCGCGGCGGCCCGCGGCGTAGAGCGCGACCTCCTTGCCCTCCGCGACGAGACGCTCGACGAGGCGCTCCGTCTCGCGGATGATCGACGCCGAGTAGGCGCCGGCCATGCCGCGGTCGGACGCCACGACGAGGACCGCGACGCGGTTGGTGTCCGTGCGCTCGCTCGTCAGCGGGTGCTGCGTCGTCGAGTGCGTCGCGACGGCCGAGACGGCCCGGGTGATCGCCCGGGCGTACGGCGACGCGGCCGCGGTGCGGTCGCGCGCCTTGCCGATGCGGGACGCGGCGATGAGCTCCTGCGCGCGGAACATCTTCTTGAGGGACTGCGTCGACTTGATCCGCTGCTTGTAGACGCGCTGGGATCCGGCCATGCTCAGGCCCTCTTCTGACGGACGATCTGCTCCTGCTCGATCTCCGTCTCGGCCTCGTCCTCGGTGTCGCCACCGACGAGCGGCGTGCCGTCGCCCTTGAGGAAGCCGGCACGGAAGGCGTCGACCGCCTGCGCGAGCTGCGCCTCGGTCTCCTCCTCGAGCTTGCCGGTCTCGGCGATCGTCGAGAAGACGTCCGTGTTGCGGCGCAGGTGGTCGAGCAGCTCGGACTCGAAGCGACGCACGTCCTCGACCGGGACGTCGTCGATCTTGCCCTTGGTGCCGGCCCAGATGGACGCGACCTGCTCCTCGACGGGGAACGGCGAGTACTGGCCCTGCTTGAGCAGCTCCATGAGGACCGCACCACGCTGGAGCTGGCCGCGCGAGGCCGCGTCGAGGTCGGACGCGAACATCGCGAACGCCTCGAGGGAGCGGTACTGCGCGAGCTCGAGCTTCAGGGTGCCGGAGACCTTCTTCATCGCCTTGACCTGGGCGTCACCACCGACGCGGGACACCGAGATGCCGACGTCGACGGCGGGGCGCTGGTCCGCGTTGAACAGGTCGGACTGGAGGAAGATCTGCCCGTCCGTGATGGAGATGACGTTCGTCGGGATGTACGCCGAGACGTCGTTCGCCTTCGTCTCGATGACCGGCAGACCCGTCATCGAGCCCGCGCCGAGCTCGTCGGAGAGCTTCGCGCAACGCTCGAGGAGGCGGGAGTGCAGGTAGAAGACGTCACCGGGGTACGCCTCGCGGCCCGGCGGGCGGCGCAGGAGCAGCGACACGGCGCGGTAGGCCTCGGCCTGCTTCGACAGGTCGTCGAAGATGATGAGGACGTGCTTGCCGCCGTACATCCAGTGCTGGCCGATGGCCGAGCCGGTGTAGGGCGCGAGGTACTTGAAGCCGGCCGGGTCGGACGCGGGGGCCGCGACGATCGTCGTGTACTCCAGCGCGCCGGCGTCCTCGAGGGCGCCGCGGACCGACGCGATCGTCGAGCCCTTCTGACCGATGGCGACGTAGATGCAGCGGACCTGCTTCGTCGGGTCGCCCGACTCCCAGTTCGCCTTCTGGTTGATGATCGTGTCGATCGCGATCGCCGTCTTGCCGGTCTGGCGGTCGCCGATGATCAGCTGACGCTGGCCGCGGCCGATCGGGATCATCGAGTCGATCGCCTTGATGCCGGTCTGCAGCGGCTCGTGGACCGACTTGCGGGCCATGACGCCGGGAGCCTGGAGCTCCAGGGCGCGGCGACCCTCGGTCGCGACCTCGCCGAGGCCGTCGATCGGGTTGCCCAGCGGGTCGACGACGCGGCCGAGGTACCCGTCACCGACGGGGACCGAGAGGACCTCGCCCGTGCGACGGACCTCCTGACCCTCCTCGATGCCGGTGAACTCGCCCAGCACGACGACACCGATCTCGCGGACGTCGAGGTTGAGGGCGAGACCGAGGGTCCCGTCCTCGAAGCGCAGCAGCTCGTTGGCCATCGCGCCCGGCAGACCCTCGACCTGGGCGATGCCGTCGGCGGCCAGGGTGACCCGGCCCACCTCCTCGGACACGGCGCCCTCGGGCTCGTAGGACTTCACGAAGCTGTCCAGAGCGGCCCGGATCTCCTCCGGCCGGATCGTCAGCTCAGCCATTGCTCTTCTCCTGTCGTGGCCGCACCTCGTGGTTCGGGTGCGGTCGAACGTTTGTCGGTTGTGCGGCCGGTGGCCGGCAGGACGGTCGTCGGTCGGAAGGTCGGCTCGTCAGCTCGCGAGACGTCGGCGCGCGTCGGCGAGCCGGGAGAGCACGGTGGAGTCGACGACGTCGGCCCCCACCTGGACGCGGAGCCCGCCGAGCACGGCGGGGTCCACCGTGACGTTGAGCTGCACGGCCCGCCCGTAGGCCCGCTCCAGCAGCCCCGCGAGGCGGTCGAGCTGGGCCTGGGAGAGCACCGTGGCCGACGTCACCGAGGCCACGAGGCGCTGACGGCGCTCGGCCGCGACCTCCCCGATCCAGCCCAGCGTCGGCACGAACCGACGACCGCGCAGCGCGCGCGTGGCGTGCACGGCGAGCACCTCGGTCACCGGGTCGACCTTGCCGCCGAGCAGCGCCTTCAGGAAGGCCGCGCGACGGTCGGGGTCGGTCGTCTCGTCCGAGAGGAGCTGCCGCGCCTCGCGCTGCCCGACGAGGGCGCGCGACGTGCGGAACAGCTCGTCCTCGACCTTCTCGAGCGCCCCGCGCGCCTCGGCGGACGCGAGGACCGCGTCCAGGCCCAGGCGCTCGGTCGCGTCGGCGAGGTCGGTCTCGCGCGTCCAGCGCGAGCGGACCAGGCCGACCACGAGGTCCACGACCCGCTCGTCGAAGCCCGAGGACAGGACGGCGGACACGAGGGCCGCCTTGTCCGCCCCGGACCGCGACGGGTCCGCGAGCGAGCGCCGCAGCGGCGCCGACCCGTCGAACGCCGCGGTGACCGCGAAGAGCTGCTCGCCCAGGGCGAGCGCGCCCTCTCCCGCCGAGCGCAGGACCGGCTCGAACCGGTCCCGCGCCTGCGCCAGGGACTCGCCGCTCGTTCCGCGCATCAGCGCTCCTCGGAAGCCGTGCCCGCCGCGCTCGCCGCCGCGGGACCCGCGGCCTCGAGCTCGTCGAGGAAGCGGTCGACGACGCGGCTCTGGCGCGCCGAGTCGGCGAGCGACTCGCCGACGATCTTCGACGCGAGCTCCGTCGCGAGCAGACCGACGTCGTTGCGCAGCGAGACCGCGGCCTGCTGGCGCTCGGCCTCGATCTGGCGGTGCGCCGTCTCGACGATGCGCGCGGCGTCGTCGGACGCCTTCGCACGCAGGTCCGCGACGATGGCCGAGCCCTCGGCACGGGCCTCCTCGCGGATCTTCGCCGCCTCGGCGCGCGCCTCCTGCAGCTGCTGGTGGTACTCCGCCAGCGCCGCCGCGGCCTCCGCCTGCGCGGACTCCGCCTTGGCCAGGCCGCCCTCGATCTTCGCGGTGCGCTCGTCGAGGATCGCCTGGAACTTCGGCAGGACGGCCTTGTAGAACACGATCGCGATGACGACCAGGATCACGGTCGACCACAGCAGGTCGTACCCGGCGGGGAGGAAGAGCTCGATGCCCTCGTGCTCCTCGCCCGTCTCCGCCGCGACGTTGAGCGCGGCGTCAGCCAGCGCCGTCATCAGAACAGGAAGCCGGCGACGAGACCCAGCAGCGCGAGCACCTCGACGAACGCGACACCGATGAACATCGTCGCGCGGAGCTGCCCGGCGACCTCGGGCTGGCGGGCCATGCCTTCGATGGTCTTGCCGATCAGGATGCCGAGGCCGATGCCCGGGCCGATCGCGGCGAGGCCGTAACCGACGGTGCCGATGTTGCCGGTGACCTCAGCGAGAGTGGTGACGTCCACGATTGCTCGTTCCTTCCGTTGGGCGCCCGACCGGATGACCGGGCGTCGCGTTGGTACTGCGCTTGATGGTGTGTCTGGTGGAGCGGAGTCGGTGCACGACCCGGGGGGTCAGTGCTCCTCCTCGAGCGACATGTTGATGTACACGGCGGCGAGGAGCGCGAAGATGTAGGCCTGCAGGAAGGCCACGAGGATCTCGAACAGCGTGATCGCGAAGCCGCCGGCGAACGTCAGGACGCCGAACGCCTTCATGGCGGGGAGCGCCTCGAACACGAAGTACTGCGTCGCCGCGAAGCAGAGCACGAGCATGATGTGCCCCGCGATCATGTTGGCCGCGAGTCGGATCGCCAGGGAGGCGGGCCGGATGATGAGGATCTGCAGGAGCTCGATCGGGGTGACGATCAGGTAGATCGGGCCCGGGACTCCCGGCGGGAAGAGGCTGTTCTTGAGGTAGCCGCCGAAGCCGTGCTTCTTGATGCCGACCGCCCAGTAGGCGACGAACACCCACAGGGCGAGGACGATCGGGATGCCGATGCGCGACGACCCGGCCAGGTTGAGGCCGGGGATCACGCTCGTGATGTTGAAGGCGAGGACGGCGAAGAAGATCGTCGCGATCATGGGGACGAAGCGCTTGGCGTTCTCCTTCCCCATGATCTCCTCGACGATCTGCACCCGCACGAAGTCGATGAGCATCTCGAGGGCGTTCTGGAACCGGCCGGGCACGAGCTTCGCGCGCCGTGCGCCGACGACGAAGATCGTCAGCAGGACGATCGTCGCGACGATCCGGATGATCCAGATGCGGTCGATCTGGAAGATCGTGCCCTCGAAGAGGATGGCCGGCGGGAAGAAGTCGGCGATCGACGGCGCGTGGAAGCCACCTTCGCTCTCGGATGCAGCGAGGAGCACGGGGGTCGCAAGCGTGGACAGGGTGGACTCCCAATGGTCGTGTGGTCCGGGCAGCCCTCACCCGATGGGTGGGCACGCCGTCGGACCTGGCCGTCATGGATTCGCCAGTAGCCTAACGTATGGACCGGCGTGCTCAGGCCGCTCCGGGGCCGCTTGTGACATTTTGCTCATGCCGTCCGGGACCTGGGGCCCTGGACGGACCGGGCCCGGCGTGCCGGGTCAGCGGGCGCCGGGCTCCACGTACGGGACGCGGCCCCTCGTCACGGCGCGGTAGTCGAGCACCGCGGAGCCGATCACGCCGACGAGGAGCACGCCCGCGAAGACCCAGCGGTCGTAGAAGTCCATGCCGCGCAGCACGACGAGGATGACGATCAGCACGACCATCTTCGCGAGCCAGCTGCCCATGACGACCGCGGCGGTCGTCGTCGGGGTCGCGTCCACCGTGCGGAGCATCGCCCAGACGGTGGTCGCGGAGAAGAGCAGCGCGACGCCCACGCCGAGGAGCGCGCCCCACACGCCGGGCAGCCCGGCCACGAGCGCCCCGACCGCGACGCCGAGGACCGTGAGCGCACCGAGCAGCACGAGCACGTCGCGCAGCGCCGTGCGGAACACCGCGCGCACCGCCTCGCCCTGCGGACCGACGGTCTGCTCCGTGGACGGCGCTCCTGCCGGCGCGGCGGGGTCGGTCGTCCCGGCGGGGGTCTCGTCGGGGCGGGCGGGGTCGGGCTGGCTCGTCGTCATCTCAGGGCTTCCTTCGGCGGTGAGGGCACGGCGGGGGACGCCGCCGGGGCGGCGGGCGGGGGGTCGGTGGGGGGCGCGGAGGGCGCCTCGACGGCCGGCGCGGCGTCGTCGTCGAGGAAGCGCCCGCGCGTGCGCAGGGGTCCGAGCGTGAGGAGCGCGGCCACCACGACGGCGGCCCCGAGACCCACGGCGACGCCGTGCCAGTGCCACTGGACGAGCGCGACGGCGGCGAACGCGAACACGGCCGTCCACACGTAGAGGATGAGCACGGCGCGCCGGTGCGAGTGGCCCAGCGCGAGCATCCGGTGGTGCAGGTGCATGCGGTCGGGGTGGAACGGCGACCTTCCGCGCGCGACGCGGCGCACCACGGCCATGCCCATGTCGAGCAGCGGCAGGAGGATGACCGCGAGCGGCAGGAGGATCGGGATGAACGCCGGGATCTGCTGCGCGCCGGAGAGGGCGCTCGTGTCGATCTTGCCCGTCACGACGATCGCGGCGGCGGACATGACGAGGCCGAGGACCATCGAGCCCGAGTCGCCCATGAAGATGCGGGCCGGGTGGAAGTTGTGCGGCAGGAAGCCGACGCAGATGCCGACGAGCGCGGCGATGACGAGCGTCGCGAGGCTCGAGTAGTCGTCGGCGCTCGCCTTCTGGGTGAGCACGTAGGAGTACACGAAGAACGCGGAGCCGCCGATCGCGACGAGGCCCGCGGCGAGCCCGTCGAGGCCGTCGACGAAGTTCACGGCGTTCATCGCGACGACGACCACGAGGATCGTCGCGGCGAGCTGGAGGCGCGAGGACCAGATGAGCTGCTGGTCGCCGATCCCGATGGGGAGCGTGAACAGCACGACGCCCTGCGTCGCCATGAGGCCCGCCGCGAGCACCTGGCCCGCGAGCTTCGTCATCCAGTCGAGGTCCCAGATGTCGTCCGCGACGCCCAGCACGCACACGATCGCCGCCGCGCCGACGATCCCCCACGCGCGGGGGTCCGCGACGAGCCGTCCCGCGACCTCCCCCACGAACACGCCCTCGAGGAACGGCATCTGCGACGCGAAGACCACGGCCACGACGAGGCCGAGGAGCATCGCGACCCCGCCGAGCCGGGGCGTCGGGATCGTGTGGACGTCGCGGTCGCGCACCGCGGTGATGGCGCCGGTGCGCAGCGCGACCCAGCGGGCGAAGGGCGTCGCGAGGAACGTCACCGTCGCGGCGACGAGCATCACGAGCAGGTAGACCCTCACCCGCCGTTCGCCTCCGGCTCCCCGGGGCCGTCGGCACCCGCGCCGGCGGTCGCGTCCGCGGGCTCGTCGGCGGGCGCGTCCGGGGTCGTGGCCGCGGGCGGGTCGTCCGGCCCGGCGACGTCGGCGACCTCGCGGAGCTGCTCGAGCGTGACCGCTCCCTGGCGCACGACCCGGAGGGTGCCCGACGTCGCGTCGACGATCGTCGAGGCCACTCCCCCGGGCGCCGTCCCGCCGTCGAGGTAGACGGCGACCGCGCTGCCGAGCTGCTCGCGCGCGTCGTCGACGTCGAGCGCCGCGGGGTGGCCCGTCGCGTTCGCGGACGACACGGCGAGCGGGCCGGTGCGGCGCAGCAGCGCGAGCGCGGCCGGGTGGTCGGGCATCCGCAGCGCGACGGTGCCGTGGGTCTCGCCGAGGTCCCACGCGAGCGACGGCTGGGCCCGCAGGATGATCGTGAACCCGCCGGGCCAGAACGCCTCGACGAGCCGGCGCGCGGCGTCCGGCACCTCGGTCGCGAGGCCGTCGAGCGTGCGCGCGTCGGGCACGAGGACGGGTGGCGGCATGTGGCGGCCGCGGCCCTTGGCGGCGAGGAGCGCGGAGACCGCCTCCGCGTCGAAGGCGTCGGCGCCGATGCCGTAGACGGTGTCGGTCGGCAGCACGACGAGGCCACCGCGGGAGATCGCGTTGACCGCCTCGTCGATGCCGGCGCCCCAGGTGTTCGGGTCGGTCACGGGGTGGACGGAGCTCACGGGTCCATCCTTCCACGCCCGTGCGCCGGTCCCGGGCCGTCCGGCGCGCCGCCGCGGCGCGCGACGACCATCCGGTCGCGCCGCGTGAGGTCGGGCAGCGTGCGCACGTCGACGAACGCGCCGGTCGCGGTCGCGGCCTCGCGCACGGCGGCAGCCTGGACCTCGGCGTGCTCCATGACGAGCAGCCCGCCCGGGCGCAGCAGTCGTGCCGCGGCCAGCACGACGGCGCGCGGCACCTCGAGCCCGTCCGCGCCGCGCCCGTACAGCGCGAGGTCCGGGTCGTGGTCGCGGACCTCGGGGTCCACGGGCACCGCGTCCGGGGGGATGTACGGCGGGTTGGACACGACGACGTCGACGGTGCCGTCGAGCTCGGCGAGGAGCGCCGGGTCCGTCACGTCGCCGACGAGCGTGCGCTGGGTGCCCGACCCGACGCGCGCGGCGTTCGCCGTGGTCGCGCGCACCGCCTCGGGCGAGAGGTCGACCGCGACGACCTGCGTGCCGGGGACCTCGACGTCGACGCTCACGCCGATGACGCCCGAGCCGCAGCACAGGTCGACCACGAGCGGGGGGCGCCCGGCGCGCGCCGGGTCGTCGCGCAGCCGCGCCGCCTCGTCGATCGCGACCTGCGCGACCGTCTCCGTCTCGGGACGCGGCACGAACACGTCGTCGACGACCTCGACCGTGACGTGGCGGAACACGGCGTGCCCGAGGATGCGCTGCAGGGGCTCGCGCGCGCGGCGCCGCTCGACGGCCTGCGCGTAGGCCGCGAGGAACCCGTCCGCCGTGCCGCCGGGCAGGGCGGGGCCGAGGTCGGCGCCGCCCGCGGGGAGGCGGTACCACTCGAGCCGCGGGAGGCCGAGGCACCACGCGGCGAGCGCCTCCGCGTCGTGCCGCGCGGACGGCACGCCCGCCTCGGCGAGGATGCCCTCGGCGGCGCGGACGGCGCGCCGCAGGTCGTCGGCGGAGAACGCCGTGCCCGGTGCGGCGGGCTCGGGCCTGGTCCCCGCGCGCGGGTCGTGCACGTCAGGCCTCGCCCGCGGCCGCGAGGCACGCGGCCTCGTCCGCCTCGACGGCCGAGCGCACGACCGGGTCGAGGTCGCCGTCGAGCACCTGGTCGAGGTTGTAGGCCTTGTAGCCCGTGCGGTGGTCCGCGATCCGGTTCTCCGGGAAGTTGTACGTCCGGATCCGCTCGGAGCGGTCGACCGTGCGGACCTGCGAGCGCCGCAGGTCCGCGGCCTCGGCGGCCGCGGCCTCCTGCTGGGCCGCGAGCAGCCGCGCCCGCAGCACGCGCATGGCCTGCTCGCGGTTCTGGAGCTGGGACTTCTCGTTCTGCATCGACACGACGATGCCCGTGGGCAGGTGCGTGATCCGCACGGCCGAGTCGGTCGTGTTGACCGACTGCCCGCCGGGGCCCGACGACCGGTAGACGTCGATGCGCAGGTCGTTCGGGTCGATCTCGACCTCGCCCGCGTCCTCGACCTCGGGGAACACGAGCACGCCCGCCGCGGACGTGTGGATGCGCCCCTGCGACTCCGTCACGGGGACCCGCTGGACGCGGTGCACGCCGCCCTCGTACTTGAGGTTCGCCCAGACGCCGTCGGCCGGGTCCGAGGGTGTGCTGCGCGCCTTGACCGCGACCTGCACGTCCTTGTAGCCGCCGAGGTCGGACTCCGTGGACTCGAGCACCTCGGTCTTCCACCCGCGGCGCTCCGCGTACCGCAGGTACATGCGCAGCAGGTCGCCCGCGAACAGCGCCGACTCCTCGCCGCCCTCGCCCGCCTTGATCTCGAGGATGACGTCGCGCCCGTCGTCGGGGTCGCGCGGCACGAGCACGCGGCGCAGGCGCTCGCGCGCCTCCTCCTCGGCGGCGCGCAGCGCCGGCAGCTCCGCGGCGAACGCGTCGCCGTCCTCGCCCCCGAGCGCCGCGAGCTCCGCGGCGGCCTCGGCGTCGCCGCTCGCCTCGCGCCACGCGCGGTAGGCGCTGACCACCTGGTTGAGCTCGGCGTAGCGCCGCCCGAGCGTGCGCGCGCGGCCCGCGTCGGCGTGGACGGCGGGGTCGGCGAGCTGGGCCTCGATGTCGGCGTGCTCGGCGAGCAGCGGCTCGACGGCGGCGAACGACTCGGTCACGGACGGCTCCTCGGGCGGTGCGGCGGTTCGGTACGACGGCGGGTGCGGCGACGCGGCCCGGCGGCCGTGCGACGGCACCGCCCCCGGACAACGCGACAGCGCCGGTGGTCCGAGCGCACCGACTGCCCCTGGAGAGGTTGTCGGGCTCGGACCACCGGCGCTGCGGTGTCGCTACTTGCCGGCGGCCTTCTTGCCGTAGCGGGCCTCGAAGCGGGCCACACGGCCACCGGTGTCGAGGATCTTCTGCTTGCCCGTGTAGAACGGGTGGCAGGCGCTGCACACGTCGGCGCTGATCTTGCCGGACGTCTCCGTGCTGCGCGTCACGAAGGTGTTCCCACAGGTGCAGGTCACCTCGGTGACGACGTACTCGGGGTGGATACCAGACTTCACGGTTTTCTCCTTGGGGTGACGTCTCCGGGTCAGGTGCGGCTACCGCACCTGTGAACCGGCGACAGGCGGCCTGACGAGCGCAGGCCGACGAACCATTGTGCCAGATCGTCCGGGCGCCCCGGGAACGCTCCCGGGGACGCCCGGCACCCGTGCCGTGCGGCGCGGGTCAGATCGTGCGTCCCACGTTCTCGTCGTCGGCGAGACCGCCGGGCGTCGTCTTCTGGACGTGGAGCAGGAACTCGACGTTGGTCTGCGTCTTCTTGAGCTGGCCGAGCAGCAGCTCGATCGCCTGCTGCTGGTCGAGCGCGCCCATGACGCGACGGAGCTTGTAGATGATCTTCAGCTCGTCGTTCGACATGAGGATCTCCTCGCGGCGCGTGCCGGACGCGTTGACGTCCACGGCCGGGAAGATGCGCTTGTCGGCGAGGTTCCGGGACAGGCGGAGCTCCATGTTCCCCGTGCCCTTGAACTCCTCGAAGATGACCTCGTCCATCTTGGAGCCGGTCTCGACGAGCGCCGAGGCGAGGATCGTCAGGGAGCCGCCGTTCTCGATGTTGCGCGCCGCGCCGAAGAACCGCTTGGGCGGGTAGAGCGCCGAGGCGTCCACACCACCGGACAGGATGCGGCCCGAGGCCGGCGCCGCGAGGTTGTAGGCGCGCGACAGGCGGGTCAGCGAGTCGAGCAGCACGACGACGTCCTGGCCGAGCTCGACCAGGCGCTTCGCGCGCTCGATCGCGAGCTCGGCGACGATCGTGTGGTCCGAGGCGGGGCGGTCGAACGTCGAGGCGATGACCTCGCCCTTGACCGTCCGCTCCATGTCCGTGACCTCTTCGGGCCGCTCGTCCACGAGCACCACCATGAGGTGGACCTCGGGGTTGTTCGCGGCGATCGAGTTCGCGATCTGCTGCATGATGATCGTCTTGCCGGCCTTGGGCGGCGCGACGATGAGGCCGCGCTGGCCCTTGCCGATCGGCGCGACGATGTCGATCACGCGCGGCGTGAGACGCGTCGCCTCGGGGTTCTCGAGGCGCAGGCGCTCCTGCGGGTACAGCGGCGTGAGCTTGGTGAACTCGGGGCGCTGGCGCGCCTCCTCGGGCGACATGCCGTTCACCGTGTCGAGGCGCACGAGCGCGTTGAACTTCTGGCGCGCCGAGCTGCCCTGGTTCTCGCCCTCGCGCGGCTGGCGCACGGCGCCGGTGACGGCGTCACCGCGGCGCAGGCCCGCCTTCTTGACCTGCCCGAGCGAGACGTAGACGTCGTTCTGGCCCGGGAGGTACCCGCTCGTGCGCACGAACGCGTAGTTGTCGAGGATGTCGAGGATGCCCGCGACCGGCAGCAGCACGTCGTCCTCGCTGACCTCGATGTCGTCGAGGCCCGCGAGATCCGGGTTCTGGCGGTTGCGGCCGCGCTTGCGGTCGCGGTCACGACCGCGGTCGCGACCCCGGCGGCGGCGGCCGCCGCGCTCGTCGTCCAGCTGCTGGCGGTCGTCGCGGCGGTCGCCCTGGCGCTCGCCGCGGCCCTGCTGGCCGCCCTGCTCGCGCTGGCGGTCGCCGCCCTGCTGGTCGCGCTGGCGCTCGCCGCGCGGCGCGTCGCCGTCACCCTCGGTGCGGGGCGCACCCGCGCCCCGGCCCGAGCGGCGCGACCCGCGGTCGCCCGTCACGAGGCCGACGGCCGCCGCGGCACGTGCCGCGCGCTCGTCGGGCGTCTCGTTGGAGGTGTCGCGCGTGCGGACGCCCTCGCCGAGCGCCTCGGCCACCGCGGCCGCGGCCTCGGAGCGCGCGTCACGACGGCCCTCGCGGCGCTCGGCCCGCGGCTCGTCGGAGCGCACGGGCAGGTCGAGCACGGGAGCGGCGGTGCGCTCCTCGCGGCTCGCGGCCGACGGCGCGTCGTGGCGCGCCGGGGTCTCGGTGCCCGCGGGGCTCGCCGCGGGACGCTCGGCGCGGCGGCTGCGGCCGCGCCCGGAGGCGGCGGGCGCCTCGCCGGTCTCACGGGCCGGGGCGCTCGCCCCGTCCGTGTCGCGCCGCGACGCGGCGGGGCGCTCGGAGGCGCTCTGCTCGCCGGTGCGGGCGCGGATGACGTCCACGAGATCGCCCTTGCGCATCTTGGACGTGCCCTTGACCCCGAGCTGCGAGGCGAGGGCCTGCAGCTCCGGGAGGCGCAGCGTGGAGAGCGCGCCGGTCCGGGCGTTCCCGCCGGCAGCGGCCGAACCGGCCGCGCTGCTCGTGGCGGTGTCGATGGTGTCTGTCACGAAGGACCCTTCCCCCTCGTTTGCGCCCGCCTCTCAGAGGGCGGGCCGCGGGTGGTCGACGCCCGGTCGTCCGACCGGTGCGCAGGTGTTACCACGCGCCAGTGGTACGACGACGTCAGCTGACGCGGGCTGGATGGCCTTCTCTCGGACGGGCTGTGTCGCGGCACGTCTGCGCTGGGGAACGCTCGATGCTGGTGCGGAAAGCGTGACCGAAGGCTGACATCATCGTAGCACCGCGAGGACTGGGGTCAGTGCCGCCGCGCCACGACGCCGCGCGTGTCGACGTCGGGACGTCGCACGACCCAGTCGGCGCTGCCCCCGACGAGCTCGTCGGCCGCGCGCTCGACGCGGTCGAGGTCGGCCGCCGCGGACAGCACGAGGACCGTCGGCCCGGCCCCCGACACGGTCGCGGCCAGTCCGTGCGACCGCAGCGCCTGCACGAGCTCGAACGACGACGGCATGACGTCGGCCCGGTACGCCTGGTGCAGGCGGTCGTCGGTCGCGTCGAGCAGCAGGTCGGGGCGACGCGTGAGCGCCTCGACGAGGAGCGCGGCGCGCCCGGCGTTGAACGCGGCGTCGGCGTGCGGCACGCGCTCGGGCAGCACCCCGCGCGCGCGGCTCGTCGCGAGGCGCGACGACGGCACGAGCACCGTCGCGCGCAGGTCCGGGTGCACGTCGAGCCGGGCGGCCCGCGCTCCCCGGCCGCCGGCGCCCCACGCGACCGTCGCTCCCCCGAGGACGGCGGGCGCGGCGTTGTCGGGGTGCCCCTCGATCGCGGACGCGAGGCCGAGCACCGCGTCGTCGTCGAGGACGGACGGGTCGGCGACGAGGGCGCGCGCCGCGGCGACGCCCGCGACGACGGCGGCAGCCGACGAGCCCAGCCCACGGCCGTGGGGGATGCGGTTGACGCAGCGCAGGTGCAGACCGGTCCGCGGCGCGCCCGCGAGGTCGAGCGCCGCGTGCAGCGCCCGAACCACGAGGTGCGTCTCGTCGTCGGGCACCTCGCCGGCGCCCTCGCCCTCGACCTCGACGACGACCTCGTCGCTCGCGAGCGCGCGCACGTCGAGGTCGTCGTGGAGCGCGAGCGCGAGGCCGAGCGCGTCGAACCCGGGGCCGAGGTTCGCGCTCGTCGCGGGGACGCGCACCTGGACGTGGTCCGCGCCGAGCTGCATCAGCCGAGCCCGAGCGCGTCGGCGATGGACACGACGTCGGCGGTCACGCGCGTGGGCTCGACCTCGGCGCCGTCGGGCGTGCGCAGCGCCCACTGCGGGTCCTTGAGCCCGTGGCCCGTCACGGTGACGACGATCCTCGCGCCCGCGGGCACGAGCCCGCGCTCGGCGCGCGCGAGGATCCCGGCGACGCCGGCGGCCGACGCGGGCTCGACGAACACGCCGACCTCGCTCGACAGCACGCGGTGCGCCGCGAGGATCTGCTCGTCGGAGACGGCCTCGATGACGCCGCCCGACTCGTCGCGCGCGGCCTCGGCGAGCTCCCACGACGCGGGGTTGCCGATACGGATCGCGGTCGCGACCGTCTCGGGCTCGGTGATCGGGTGGCCCGCGACGATGGGCGCCGCACCGGCCGCCTGGAAGCCCCACATCTGCGGCACGCGCGTCGCCACGGCGGGCAGGCCCTCGCCCGCGTGGCCCGGCTCGCCCTGGCCCGCGTACTCGCGGAAGCCCTTCCAGTACGCCGTGATGTTGCCGGCGTTGCCGACGGGCAGCGCGTGGATGTCCGGCGCGTCGCCGAGCGCGTCGACGATCTCGAACGCGCCCGTCTTCTGGCCCTCGATGCGGTCGGGGTTGACGGAGTTGACGAGCTCGACCGGGTAGGCCTCGGCGAGCTTGCGCGCGGCGACGAGGCAGTCGTCGAAGTTCCCGTCGACCTGGAGCAGGCGCGCGCCGTGCGCGATCGCCTGGCTCAGCTTGCCCATCGCGATCTTGCCGTCCGGCACGAGCACGGCGCACGTCATGCCGGCGCGCACCGCGTACGCCGCGGCCGACGCCGACGTGTTGCCCGTCGACGCGCACACGACCGCCTGGGCGCCGCGCGCGGCGGCGGCGGAGATCGCCGTCGTCATGCCGCGGTCCTTGAACGACCCGGTGGGGTTCATGCCCTCGACCTTGACGAACACCTGCGCGCCCGTGCACGCCGACAGCGCCGGCGCCTCGACGAGGGGCGTGCCGCCCTCGCCGAGCGTGACGACGCGCTCGGACACGTGCGCGGGCAGCCGGTCACGGTACTCGGCGATGATTCCTTGCCACTGGTGGGCCATCAGGCTCCCTCGACTCTCAGGACGGAGGTGATCGTGCGGACGGGCTCGAGCGCGGCGACCGCCTCGACGGTCGCCGCCAGCGCCGACTCGGGCGCCGCGTGCGTGGTGATGACGAGCTCGGCGACGCCCGGCTCGGCGGCGCCCGCGCCGCCGGGGGCCGTCGGCTGGCGCACGGCCTCGATGGAGACGCCGTGCTCGGCGAGGGCGTGCGCGACCTGCGCGAGCACGCCCGGGCGGTCCTCGACGTCGAGGCGCACCTGGTAGCGCGTGACGGCCGCGCTCGCGGGGAGGATCGCGAGCTCGGCGTACGTCGACTCCTGCGGGCCCTTGCCGCCGAGCACGCGGTGCCGCGCGGCGGAGACGACGTCGCCGAGGACGGCGGACGCCGTCGGCGCGCCGCCGGCCCCCCGCCCGTAGAACATGAGCTCGCCCGCGGACTCCGCCTCGACGAACACCGCGTTGAACGACCCGCGCACCGTCGCGAGGGGGTGCGCCGTGGGCACGAGAGCCGGGTGCACGCGGACCGAGACGCCCGCGGGGACGCCCGCGGCGCCGTCGCGCAGCTCCGCGATGGCGAGCAGCTTGATGACGTGGCCGGTCTGCGCGGCCCACGCGACGTCGTCGGCCGTGACGGACAGGATGCCCTCGCGCGCGACGTCGTCGAGCGACACGCGCGTGTGGAACGCGAGGCTCGCGAGGATCGCGGCCTTGGCCGCGGCGTCGTAGCCCTCGACGTCGGCCGTCGGGTCGGCCTCGGCGTAGCCGAGAGCCTGCGCCTCCTTGACGGCCTCCTCGAGGTCCATGCCCGTGGTGGCCATCTGGTCGAGGACGTAGTTCGTCGTCCCGTTGACGATGCCCAGCACGCGGCGCACGTGGTCGCCCGCGAGCGACTCGCGCACCGGGCGCACGATGGGGATCGCGCCCGCGACCGCGGCCTCGAAGTAGATGTCGACGCCGGCGGCGTCCGCGGCCTTGTAGAGCGTCGGGCCGTCCTCGGCGAGGAGGGCCTTGTTCGCCGTGACGACCGCCGCACCGGCCTCGATCGCGCGCAGCAGCAGGGTCCGCGCCGGCTCGGTGCCGCCCATGACCTCGACGACGATGTCCGCGCGCTGCACGAGCCCCTCCGCGTCGTCCGTGAGGAGCGCGCGGTCGATCGCCGCGTCGCGCGGGGCGGCCACGTCGCGGACCGCGATCCCGACGAGCTCGAGCCGCGCGCCGACGCGCGACGCGAGGTCGTCCGCCTGCTCCGTCAGCAGCCGCGCGACCTGGGTACCGACGACGCCGCAGCCCAGCAGGGCGACGCGCAGGGGCGGGTGGGACTCGGCGGCAGGGGGCACGACGGACCTTCCTCGGGTGGTCAGGACGGGTGCGACGCCGTGCGCGCGGCCCGGGTCGTGCCCGGCCGGCTCGGGCGCCGCAGGCACAGGATACGGCGCCGCGCGGCGCCGCCCGGGGCGTGCCCACGGGTCGGATGCCGCGCGACCCGCCCCGCGGGTCGGGCCTCAGCCCTCGTCGAGCGCGAGGAGGTCGTCGACCGTCTCGCGCCGCACGAGCACGCGACTCGCGCCGTCGCGCACCGCCACGACGGGCGGGCGCGTCAGGAGGTTGTAGTTCGACGCCATCGAGCGCCCGTACGCGCCCGTCGCGGGCACCGCGAGCAGGTCGCCCGCGCGCACGTCGCCGGGGAGCAGCACCTCGTGGACCACGATGTCGCCGCTCTCGCAGTGCTTGCCCACCACGCGCGCGAGGACCGGTTCCGCGTCCGACGCCCGGCCCACGACCTCCGCGTGGTACTGCGCCTCGTACAGCGCGGGGCGGATGTTGTCGCTCATGCCGCCGTCGACCGACACGTACGTCCGCACGCGCCCGTCGTCGAGCGCGACGGGCTTGACCGTGCCCACCGTGTAGAGCGTGAGCCCCGCCGGGCCGACGATCGCACGCCCGGGCTCGATCGAGAACCGCGGCAGGGGCGTGCCGAGCTCGGCCGCCGCCGCCTCGACGGCGCGCGCGACGTCCTTCGCGACGCGCTCCGGGTCGAGCGCGACGTCGCCCGGGAGGTACGCGATGCCGTAGCCCCCGCCGACGTCGACCTCGTCGACGAGCACGCCCGTGCGCGCGGCGAGCCGGGCCCGCAGGTCCAGCACCGCCCGCGCCGCGACCTCGAAGCCCGAGGGGTCGAGGATCTGGGAGCCGATGTGCGAGTGGATCCCCAGCAGGTGCAGCTCGGGGCGCGCGACGACGTCGAGCAGCGCCGTCATGGCCGGGGAGTCGCCGGCCGGCTCGCCGTCCGCGCCGCGCGGTGCCGCGATCGACAGGCCGAACTTCTGGTCCTCGTGCGCCGTCGAGATGTACTCGTGCCCGCCCGCGTGGACGCCCGTCGTCACGCGCACCATGACCGGCGCGACGACACCCCGCTCCCCGGCCAGCCGCGCGACGCGCGCGACCTCCACGAGCGAGTCGACGATGATCCGGCCCACGCCCTCGTCGAGCGCGCGGACGATCTCCGCGTCGGACTTGTTGTTGCCGTGCAGCCCGATCAGAGGGCCGGGCACGCCCGCGCGCAGCGCGACGGCGAGCTCGCCCCCGCTCGCCGTGTCGACCCGCAGGCCCTCCTCGCGCGCCCAGCGCGCGACCGCCACCGTGAGCAGCGCCTTGCCCGCGTAGTACACGTCGACGTCCGACC
Organism: Cellulosimicrobium composti; assembly: GCF_010287905.1. Taxonomy (NCBI): domain Bacteria; kingdom Bacillati; phylum Actinomycetota; class Actinomycetes; order Micrococcales; family Promicromonosporaceae; genus Cellulosimicrobium; species Cellulosimicrobium composti. The sequence continues at coordinate 20,204 of NZ_JAAFAN010000028.1, read as the reverse complement.
CGACGGCGCGGAACGCCGTCTCGAACGCGGTGCGGTACGCGCGGGCGCGGGTGCGGAAGTCGTCCTCGTCGAGCACGTAGGCGGGCGTGCCGTGCTCGGCCGCGAGCCGGTGCACGTCGACGCCCGCGACCTCGACGACGCCGTCCTCGCGGCGACGCACGCCGCGCGACCACGGCTCGCCCGGGTGCCCGGGCACGCCCGTGCTCACATGCGCTCCGGCGCGGACACGCCGAGCAGCCCGAGGCCGTTGGCGAGGACCTGGCGCACGGCGTCGTTGAGCCACAGGCGCGTGCGGTGCGTGTCCGTCACCTCCTCGTCGGGGTAGGGCAGGACGCGCTGCGACTTCTGCTGGTACCACGTGTGGTAGTCGCCCGCGAGCGCCTCGAGGTAGCGCGCGACGCGGTGCGGCTCGCGCAGCTCGGCCGCCTGGGCGACGATCCGTGGGTACTCCGTGAGGCGCCCGATCAGGGCGGCCTCCGACGGGTGGTCGAGCAGCGCGGGCTCGAACCCGTCGGCGCGCGACACCCCGCGCTCGGCGGCGTTGCGGTCGACCGCCGCGGTGCGCGAGTGCGCGTACTGCACGTAGTAGACGGGGTTCTCGTTCGTCGCGCGGGCGAGCAGGTCGAGGTCGAGGTCGATGTTCTGGTCCGCGGAGGAGCGCGCGAGCGAGTAGCGGGCGGCGTCGACCCCGACGGCCTCGACGAGGTCCTCGAGCGTCACGACCGTGCCGGCGCGCTTGGACATGCGCACGGGCTGGCCGTCCTTGACGAGGTTGACCATCTGCCCGATGAGGAGCTGGAGGTTCTTCCCCGGGGTGTCGCCGAACGCGGCGGCGACGGCCATCATGCGGCCCACGTACCCGTGGTGGTCGGCGCCGAGCATGATGATGACCTCGTCGAAGCCGCGCTCGCGCTTGTCGAGGTAGTAGGCGATGTCTCCCGCGATGTAGGCGGCGTCGCCGTCGGACTTGATGACGACGCGGTCCTTGTCGTCGCCGAAGTCCGTGGTGCGCAGCCACGTCGCGCCGTCCTTGTCGAACATGTGCCCGGACGCGCGCAGGCGCTCGACGGCGCGCTCGACGGCGCCCGACTCGTGCAGCGAGTCCTCGTGGAAGTACACGTCGAAGTCGACGCCGAAGTCGTGCAGCGACGCCTTGATCTCGCCGAACATGCGCTCGACGCCGCGGGCCCGGAAGACCTCCTGCGCCTCGTCGTCGGGCAGCGTCCGCGGGTCGGGCTCGCCCGCCGCGGTCGCGTCGGCGATCACCGCGTCCGCGATCTCGGAGATGTACTCGCCGCCGTACCCGTCCTCGGGCGCCTCCAGGCCGCGGGCGCGCGCGAGCAGGGACCGCGCGAAGCGGTCGATCTGCGCGCCGTGGTCGTTGAAGTAGTACTCGCGCGTCACGTCCGCGCCGCTCGCCTCGAGCACGCGCGCGAGCGAGTCGCCGACGGCCGCCCAGCGGACGCCGCCGATGTGGATCGGGCCCGTGGGGTTGGCGGAGACGAACTCGAGGTTGACCTTCTTGCCGGCCTCCGAGTCGCCGCGACCGTACGCGGGGCCCGCCTCGACGATCGTGCGCGCGAGCTCGCCCGCGGCGGCGGCGTCGAGCGTGATGTTGAGGAAGCCGGGGCCGGCGACGTCCACGGCCTTGACGCCCGGCGTCGCGGCGAGGCGGTTGGCGAGGTCCTCGGCGAGCGCGCGCGGCGTCGTGCCCGCCTTCTTCGCGAGCTGCAGCGCGACGTTCGTGGCCCAGTCGCCGTGCTCGCGCTGGCGGGGTCGCTCCACGTGGACGCGCTCGGGGACCGCGGTCGGGTCCAGGGCGAGGGTGCCGTCGGCGACGGCGGCGGCCAGGGCAGCGCTCAGCGCTTCGGAGAGCTCGTCGGGGGTCACCGGACGATTCTACCGAGGGCGCGGGTGCGTTCCGTCGCGGCGTCCGCACCACGTCCCGTCCGGTCGGCACGCGAGGGAAAGGGGTTGTGGCCCCGGGTGGCCCGGGCGTGGGATGGGCACACGGACGACGGCGGTCCGGGGGGCGACGAGCCACCCCTCCTGCCGTGCCCGCCGTCCCGCCGATGCACCGTTTCCGCCGAGAGCCTGGGAGTTGTCATGGACGACCGCGTCGCCGCGTTCCACCGCCTGCACGAGGACGGGTGCTTCGTCATGCCGAACCCGTGGGACGCCGGCTCCGCCCGCGTGCTGGAGCAGCTCGGCTTCCCCGCCCTCGCGACCACGAGCGCGGGGTTCGCGTGGACCCGCGGCGCGCCGGACGCCGGGGTCGGCCTCGAGGAGGTGCTCGACCACCTCGGCGCGGTCGCCGCGGCCGTCGCGGTGCCGGTCAACGCGGACTTCGAGGGCGGCTACGCGGTGGACCCCGAGGGCGTCGCGGCCCACGTGTCCCGTGCGGTGACGACCGGCGTCGCCGGGCTGTCGATCGAGGACTCCACGGGCGACCCGGACCGCCCGCTGCACGACGTCGGCCTCGCCGTCGAGCGCGTCCGGGCGGCGCGCGAGGCGATCGACGCGAGCGGCACGGGCGTCCTGCTCACCGGCCGCTCGGAGGGGTTCGTCGTCGGCCGACCGGACCTCGACGAGACACTGCGCCGGCTCGTGGCGTACGCCGAGGCGGGCGCGGACTGCCTCTACGCGCCCCGGCTCGCCTCGCTGGAACAGGTCGCGGCGGTCGTCGAGGCGGTCGCCCCGAAGCCGGTGAACCTGCTCGTCAACGCGCCGTTCACGACGGTCGCGGAGGCGGCCGCGGTCGGGGTCCGGCGGATCAGCGTCGGCGGCACCCTGGCGCGCGCCGCCTGGGGCGGGTGGCTCGCGGCCGCGCGCGAGATGGCGGAGGCCGGCACGTTCACGCGGTTCGACGCGCTCCCCGACGTGGACGCGCTGCTCGCCCCGCCCCGGTAGCCTCACGGGCCGTCGCACGCCGCCCGCACCCGCCCGGGCCGAGGCCGACCCGCCGGGTGCGGGACGGGTCCACGCACCCCGCACGTGCTGGTAGTCTCGTGCCTCGCGCCGACGGTCTCCGTCGGTGCACGCCCTCGTAGCTCAGTGGATAGAGCGTCTGCCTCCGGAGCAGAAGGTCGTAGGTTCGAATCCTATCGAGGGCACCTCTCCCCGAGCCCGGCCCGCCACGTGCGGCCGGGCTCGCGTCGTCCCCGGCCCAGGTCCTGCCGCGGCCCGCGCGCTCCCGCTACGGTGAGCCCATGACCGACGGCGGCTACGGCGACTTCGAGTTCGAGCGCCGGTTCCTCGTGCGCGACCTCCCCGAGGACCTGCGCGACGCCCCGGCGCTCGTCGTGCAGAGCTACTACCTCGCCGACGAGGGGTACGCGCTGCGGCTTCGCGCCAAGGTCCCGACCGTCGACGAGACGATGGACGCCACGACCGACCCGGTGCGCCTCCTCGACCGGTACGCGCCCGCCGTCGACCTGTGCACCCTGACCGTCAAGGGACCGATGGCGGGCGGCACGCGCTACGAGGCGGAGCGCGAGGTCGACGTCGCGGTGGGCGTGCAGATGATCCGGCGAGGCGGCGCGCGCGTCGTCAAGACGCGCTACTCGGTGTGGGTCGGGGCCGACGGCTGGGTCGTCGACGTGTTCGGGGGCGAGAACCACCCGCTCGTCGTCGCGGAGTGCGAGCGCACCGGACCGGTGACCGACCTGCAGATCCCCGCGTTCTGCGTCACCGAGCTCACGGACGACCCGCGGTTCTCCAACGACGCCCTCGCGAGCCGCCCCTACGGCCGGTGGCGCGAGGAGTTCGAGGCCGAGCTCGCGGCGTCGGGCCCGCGCTTCCTCCAGGACTTCGGCCGCAACGAGCGGCTGTCCGGGCCGTAGCGCCGACCGGGCGTCCGCCCGGGCGCACGACCCCGGCGGACGGGTCCGGTTCAGGCGAGCGCGTCCGCCGCGGCGCGCACCGCCGCGACGTCGAAGCGGACGGCGCGGCGGTCGACCGGCACCCAGCCCGGCTCGTGCCCGAACAGCACCGCCCACGGGAGCGCGCCCGGCGAGACGTGCTCGCGCACGTGGTCGTGGGCGCGCGCGTCGGCGACCTCGCGCTCGACCGCGTCCTCGAGCGCCACGAGCTCGGCGCGCAGGGCCTCTCCCTTCTCCGTGAGCCGGTGCGCACGCCCCGGCTCGAGGTAGCCGTCACGACGCGCCCCCTGCAGGACCCGGCGCGCGCCCGCGCGCAGCCGCGCGCGCAGGGCGTCGTCGGCGGGGTCGAGCACGACCCGCGCGCCGGGTGCGGCGTCCGCGCCGAACAGCGCCTCGACCGAGCCCTGCTCACGCTCCGAGCCGAGCGGTGTGTCGAGGAGGACGAGCGCGGGACCGGGCTCCGCCGTCTCGACGCGCACGGAGCCCGCGAGGGCGAGGGAGAGCACCTGCGCGGCGAGCGCGTGCTCGGGGCGGCGCAGGACGACCGCGGCGAGGAGCAGGTCGGCCACGTCCTCGACGATACGTCGGCACGGCCGGGACGGGCGCAGGACGGACCCGCGTCAGGAGCTCTGGATCTCCTCGACGCCCTGGACGTACTCGAAGTGCCACGGCTCGTAGGCGCCGCTGCCGCCGCGCTTGGCCCACGCCGGGTTCGCCCAGCCGTACGTGGCGCCGTTCTGGTTGATCCACGCGTAGACCTCGCGGGACCCGGTCTCGATCGAGCAGAGGTCGATCGCGAGGCCCCAGCCGTGCATGGACCAGCCGGGCGGCGCGGCGAACGCGCCGCGCGTGGACTTGAGCGAGACCTGCGTGGAGAGCGTGCGGTACGACGACACGAGGCACAGGTCCCGGCCGAACTTCGCGCGGAACGCCTCGTTCATGGCCGACAGCGCGACGGCGGCGTCGGGCCGCAGGTGCTCACCCGCCTGCCACAGCTCGCACAGCGCGTGCTCGTCGAGCTTGCCGTTCTCGCCCGCGGGGCGGACCGACGGGTCGCACCCGGGGAGCGGGTCGCGCGCCGCGGAGCGGGAGGCGGCCTCGCGACGCACCTCGACGCGCGGGGCGGCCGCGACGCTCGGGGAGACCGCGGGGGCCGTCGACGCGGCGGTCGCGAGGTCGAGCGCGCTCGGCCCGGCGGGACGGGTGTCCGGCTCGAAGGGCGACTGCGAGCCGAGGCCGTCGTCGGCCCCGGCGGAGAGCGGCATCGCGATGGTCGCGGCGGCCAGGGTCCCGAGGACGGCGACGCGCGGCACCCAGCGGTGCTGGCTGGCGACCTGTGCCTGGGGACGGCGACGGCGGGAGCCCTGCTCCGCCTCGCGCCGGGCACGTCGGGACTCGAGTGCGGGGGCGCCGGTCTGCTGCGACTCCACCCGCCACCTGCCTCTCCACCCTTCGGGGCGACCTGACGGCCGCCGACGTGCGATCAATCACGAGACAGTAACGAAGCACCCCGGCGATGCCAAGTCCCCTGCTCAGGGCCCCACGGACGCCCTCGGGGGACCTCCGGGCCCGTCAGTGCCGGCGCTGCATCGCGTCCCGCACCTCGCCGACGAGCTCCTCGAGGATGTCCTCGAGGAACACGACGCCGAGCGCGCCGCCGCCCTCGGGGTCGTCGACCCGCGCGAGGTGCGCGCCGGAGCGCTGCATCGCCCGCAGCGCGTCCTCGACCTCGTCCTCGGGCGCTGCCGTCGCGAGCGCGCGCACGCGCCACGCGGGGACCGGCGCACCGCGCGTCGCCTCGTCCGCGTAGAGGACGTCCTTGACGTGGAGGTAGCCCACGAGGTCGCCCGTCGCGTCCGCGACCGCGAAGCGCGAGAACCCGGTCTTGGCGACGAGGTGCTCGACGTCGTCGGGCGTGCAGCCCTCGGTCACCGTGACGAGGTCCGCGACCGGGACCATGACGTCGCGCGCCGTGCGCTCCGAGAACTCGATGGCGCCCGAGAGCAGGCCCTGCTCGTCGCGCAGCACGCCCTCGGCCTGGGAGTGCTCGACGATCGACTGCACCTCCTCGGCCGTGAACGCCGACGCCACCTCGTCCTTGGGCTCGACGCCCGTCGCGCGCACGGCGTGGTTGGCGAGCCAGTTGAGCGCCGCGATGACCGGGCGCAGCACGCGCCCGATCCACACGAGCGGCGGCCCGAACCACATGACGGCCGTCTCCGGCCCCGCCACCGCGAGGTTCTTGGGGACCATCTCCCCCAGCACCACGTGCAGGTACACGACGACCGCGAGCGCCACGACGAACGCGATCGGGTGCGCGAGCGCCGTGCTCACGCCGAGAGCGTGCAGCGGGTCCTCGATGAGGTGCGCGAGCGCGGGCTCGGCGACGACGCCCAGCCCGGTCGAGCAGATCGTCACCCCGAGCTGGGCGCACGCGAGCATGAGCGAGACGTTCTCCATGGCCCACAGCACGGTCTGCGCGCGGCGGTTGCCCTGGGCCGCGAGCGGCTCGATCGCCGAGCGGCGCGCGGAGATGACGGCGAACTCGGCGCCGACGAAGAACGCGTTGCCCGCGAGCAGCAGGACCGCGAGGAGGAGCGCGGTGGTCGAGCTCATGCGTCCTCCTCCGCGGGGTCGGGGCGCACGGAGAGCCGCTCGACCCGCCGGCCCTCCATCGCCTCGACGCGCAGCACGACGCGCGAGCGGCCGCTGCCCGCGACGACCTCGTCGCCGGGCGCGGGCACGCGTCCGAGCCGCGCCATGACGAGCCCGCCGAGCGTCTCGTACGCGCCGTCCTCGGGGACGGTGAGGGTCGTGACCTCGGTGAGCTCGTCCGGGCGCATGACGCCGGGCACGAGCCACGAGCCGTCGGCGCGGCGGGCGGCGCCGGCGCGGCGCGGGTCGTGCTCGTCCGCGACGTCGCCGACGAGCTCCTCGACGACGTCCTCGAGCGTCACGACGCCGGACGTGCCGCCGTACTCGTCGACGACGACGGCCATCTGGAGGCCGAAGCCGCGCAGCTCGACGAGCAGGGGGCCGAGCCGCACCGTCTCGGGGACGCGGGGTGCGTCGACCATGAGCGCGGCGGCGGGGACCTCGTCGCGCCGGTCGTAGGGGACGGCGACCGCGCGGCGCAGGTGGACGAGGCCGACGACGTCGTCGCGGTCCTCGCCGATCACGGGGAACCGCGAGTGGCCGGTCCGGCGCGCGGCGTCGACGACGTCCGCGGCGGTCGCGTCGCGCCCGACGACGACCATGCGCATGCGGTCGGTCATGACGTCGACGGCGCTCAGCTCGTCGAGCTCGATCGAGTTGGTGAGCAGGGTCGCGACGGAGACGTCGAGCGTGCCCTCCTGGGCCGAGCGGCGCACGAGCGCGGCGAGCTCGGACGCCGAGCGGGCGCCGGACAGCTCCTCGCGCGGCTCGACGCCGACGCGGCGCAGGATCGCGTTGGCCGACCCGTTGAGCACCGCGATCACCGGGCGGAACAGCTTGGTGAACTGGCGCTGCACGGGGACCACCTGGCGGGCGGTCGCGTACGGCGCGCTGAGCGCGAAGTTCTTGGGGATGAGCTCGCCGAACAGCATCGAGACGAAGTTCACGACGACGAGGGCCAGGACGCCGGCGAGGACCGCCGCCGTGGCCTGCCCGAGCGCGGTGGCGGCGAGCCCGGCGCCGAACAGCGAGAGCAGGGCCGGCTGCGCGGTGTAGCCGAGGAGGATCGTCGTCAGCGTGATGCCGACCTGCGCCGAGGAGAGCTCGGTCGACAGGTGCTTGAGCCCGGCGCGGACGCTGCGGTCGCGGCGGTCCGGGCGTGCGCCGCCGGAGGTGCCGGAGCGACGTCTGTCGCCCTCCTCGTCGGCGTCGTCGCCCGCCGGGAGGACGGCGGGGTCGAGGGTGACCAGCGAGAACTCGCTGGCCACGAAGACGGCGGTGCCTGCGGTGAGGAGCACCCCGAGCGCGACCATGACCCAGTCGCCTACCACGAGGTGCTCCACCGATATCGGGGGGTGCTCTTCATCGTGCCGACGATGCTAGCGCCCGTCCCCCGCGGCCCGCCCGGTCGGCGCACCCGCGCGCCCGGTGCCCGCACGGGAAATCCGGCCGACCTGGGCCGACGTGTGCCACGCTGTATCCCATGGCAGATCCGAGGGCAGCGAGCGCATCACCGACCGGCGCGGGCGCCGGTCCCGTCCCGGGCCGCGGGCCCGTGCCCACGACCGCGCCGTTGGCCGGCGCGACGCCGCAGCAGGCGGCCACCGTGCTCGTCGTCGAGGACGAGCCGGCGATCGCGACCGCCATCGCGCAGCGGCTGAGCGCGGAGGGCTGGCGCGTCGAGGTCGCGCGCGACGGCCTCTCGGGCGTCGACGCCGCGACGCGGCTGCGTCCCGACGTCATCGTGCTGGACGTCATGCTGCCCGGCATCGACGGCCTCGAGGTGACGCGCCGCATCCAGGCCGAGCAGCCGGTCCCGATCCTCATGCTCACCGCGCGCGACGACGAGACGGACATGCTCATCGGTCTCGGGGTGGGCGCCGACGACTACATGACGAAGCCGTTCTCGATGCGCGAGCTCGTCGCGCGCATCAAGGCGCTGCTGCGCCGCGTGGACCGTGCCACGCAGGCCGCGAGCGCCGCGCCGACCGACCCGCCCATGACGGTGGGCGACGTGACGATCGACAAGGCGCAGCGCCGCGTGTACCGCGCGGGCGAGGAGGTCCACCTCACGCCCACGGAGTTCGAGCTCCTCGTGATGCTCGCGAGCTCCCCGAAGACCGTGCTCACCCGCGAGCGCCTGCTCGCGGAGGTGTGGGACTGGGCGGACGCGAGCGGCACGCGCACCGTCGACTCGCACATCAAGGCGCTGCGCCGCAAGCTCGGCGCGGACCTCATCCGCACGGTGCACGGCGTCGGCTACGCGTTCGAGCCGCCCGTCGGATGACCTCCCCCGCCGACGGCACGGACCCCGGCGCCGGTCCCGCACGGGCGCCGGGCACCGGCTCGGCGCGTGGTGGGGTGCGCGCGCACACGATCCGCCCGCACCTGCCCGACGTCCGGCCGCTCGACTCGTTCCGCTCGCTGAAGATCAAGCTCGGCGTGCTGGTCGCCGCGACGGTGACGCTCGCCGTCCTCATCACGTGGATCGGCCTGCAGAACCAGCTCGGGCCGTCGCGCACGTTCCCGCTCGCGATCGTGCTCTCGCTCCTGCTCACGCAGCTGCTCGCGCGCGGGATGACCTCGCCGCTGCGCGAGATGACGGCCGCGGCGCGCGCGATGGCCGACGGCGACTACACGCGCCGCGTGCGCGCGACGAGCCGCGACGAGGTGGGGCAGCTCGCCGTCGCGTTCAACGTCATGGCCGAGGACCTCGCGACGAGCGACCAGGTGCGTCGCGAGCTCATCGCGAACGTCTCGCACGAGCTGCGCACGCCGGTCGCGGCGCTCCAGGCGCAGCTGGAGAACGTCGTGGACGGCGTCACGCAGCCGACGCCCGCGACGATGGAGATGGCCCTCGCCCAGACGGAGCGCCTCACGCGGCTCGTGTCCTACCTCCTGGACCTGTCGCGCATCGAGGCGGGCGCGGCCGCGCTGAACATCACGGAGATCGACGTCGGCGACTTCCTCGAGGAGAACGCGGAGGCCGTCTCGATGGTCGAGGCCGCGAAGGGGCTGCGGTACGTCGTCGACGTCACGCCGCCGGACCTCGTGCTGGAGGCGGACCGCGAGCGCCTGCACCAGGTCGTGACGAACCTGCTCCAGAACGCGATCCGGCACTCCCCGCCCGGGGGCGAGATCCGGCTCGAGGCCTACCCCGTGGACGACGACGTCGTGCTGGAGATCGTGGACGAGGGGCCGGGGATCGCGAAGGAGGACCGCGAGCGCATCTTCGAGCGCTTCGCGCGGGCGAGCGCGACGGGTGCGCACACGACGACGGGCGGCTCGACGGGCGGCACGGGGATCGGCCTCGCGATCGTCCGGTGGGCGGTCGACCTGCACGGCGGGCGGATCGAGGTCGCCGACTCGCGCAGCGGCGCGACGATGCGCGTGACGCTCCCGGCCCGTCCGCGGGCGTTCGGCGCGCCGCTCGACGGCGAGCTCGCGGACGACGGGTACGCGGCGGACGGGTACGCGGCGGACGGGTTCGCCGACGGTCCGGGGACGAGCACCTCGGACGGTCCCGCCGGCGACGACCGCGACGACCCCGGCGCACGCGGGTCGCGCTGACCGGCCGCGGCCCCGTGCTCGCACGCCGCCGGCAGGCGCGTGAGATCCGTCACACCGCCCTCGGCGGATACCCGGGGATGGCCTGGGATTCCGCGATCTTGCCCTCCGACGGCGTGCGCGTGGCGTCGCGTTTGCCTGCCCCAGACGCGGCGTGAAGAACCCGCGAACAGGCCGCGCCGGAACGCCTCGCCCGGCCCCCTGCGAGCCCGTCGAGGGCCTAGGCTGGAGTGGTCCGGAATCCGGACGAGTCCGTGCCGTCGTCGGTGCCGCGCGTCCCGCGTGCCGCCGCGCGCCGGCTCACGGGCTGTGACCGACAGCGACCTGTGTGTGAAAGTGGGCGATCCTCGCGTGTCCCCGAAGGCTGAGTCAGAGGCGATCAGCGACGCAAGCTCCGTGTTCGGAGCGAACGAGTGGCTCGTCGACGAACTGTACGAGCAGTACCTCCAGGACAAGAACGCGGTGGACCCCGCGTGGTGGGACTTCTTCGAGGACTACCGTCCCGCGGAGCGTGCCGACGCGGCCCCGGCCGACGACGAGCCGGCGGCACCCGTGAACGGCGCCACGGCCCCGGCCGCCGCGACGACGGCTCCTGCCACCCCGGCCGCCCCCGCCGCCGAGAAGTCTCCGGCGCCCGCCGCCCCCGCCGCGCCCGCCGCCGTCACCGACGGCTCGGCCGCCGCCGAGGCCGCCCAGCGCGTCAAGCCCCCGAAGCTCCCGGCCGACCCGGCGGTCAACGCCGCGGCGGAGGCCGTGCACGCCGCACGTCCGGTCGCGACCGCGCAGCCGGCCACCGCCCCGTACGCGCAGGTCCCGGCCCGCAAGGTGCCCGGCGCGCCAGCGCCCGAGGACGAGGCGTCGGACGACGTGCAGAAGCTCCGCGGTCCCGCGGCGCGCGTCGTGACGAACATGGAGGCCAGCATCCAGGTGCCGACGGCGACGTCGGTGCGCGCGGTGCCGGCCAAGCTCATGGTCGACAACCGCATCGTCATCAACAACCACCTGCAGCGCGGCCGCGGCGGCAAGATCTCGTTCACCCACCTCATCGGGTTCGCGCTCGTCGAGGCGCTGGCCGACATGCCGGTCATGAACGCGAGCTACACGCAGATCGACGGCAAGCCGGCGGTGAACCAGCCCGCGCACGTCAACTTCGGCCTCGCGATCGACCTGGCCAAGCCGGACGGCTCGCGCCAGCTCCTCGTGCCGAGCATCAAGAAGGCCGAGACGATGGACTTCGCCCAGTTCTGGGCGGCCTACGAGGACCTCGTGCGCCGGGCGCGCGGCGGCAAGCTCGGCGTCGACGACTTCGCCGGGACGACGATCTCGCTCACCAACCCGGGCGGCATCGGCACCGTGCACTCCGTGCCGCGCCTCATGCAGGGCCAGGGCACGATCATCGGCGTCGGCGCGATGGACTACCCCGCGGAGTTCGCGGGTGCCTCGACCGAGCGCCTCGCGCGCCTCGGCATCTCGAAGGTCCTGACGATCACGTCGACCTACGACCACCGCATCATCCAGGGCGCGCAGTCGGGCGAGTTCCTGCGGATCCTGTCGCAGAAGCTGCTCGGCGAGGACGGCTTCTACGACCGCGTGTTCGCCGCGCTGCGCATCCCCTACGAGCCGGTGCGCTGGGTCCGTGACAACACGACGGACGCGGAGATCGAGGCGGCGAAGCCCGCGAAGATCGCCGAGCTCATCCACTCCTACCGCTCGCGCGGCCACCTCATGGCGGACACCGACCCGCTCGCGTACCGCCAGCGCAAGCACGGTGACCTGGACATCCAGAACCACGGCATGACGCTGTGGGACCTCGACCGCACCTTCCCGACGGGCGGGTTCGGCGGCAGGTCCCGCTCGTCGCTGCGCGACATCCTCGGCCTCCTGCGCGACTCCTACTGCCGCACGGTCGGCGTGGAGTACATGCACCTCGCGGACCGCACGCAGCGCAAGTGGCTCCAGGAGCGGCTCGAGTCCGGGTACGCCCGCACGCCGCGCGAGGACCAGCTGCGCATCCTGCGCCGCCTCAACTCCGCCGAGGCGTTCGAGACGTTCCTGCAGACGAAGTTCGTCGGGCAGAAGCGCTTCTCGCTCGAGGGCGGCGAGGCGCTCATCCCGCTGCTCGACGCGATCCTGTCGAAGGCGGCGGAGAACGGCCTCGACGAGGTCGGCATCGGCATGGCCCACCGCGGCCGCCTCAACGTGCTCGCCAACATCGCCGGCAAGAGCTACGCCCAGATCTTCGCGGAGTTCGAGGGCAACCTCGACCCGAAGAGCGTGCAGGGCTCGGGCGACGTGAAGTACCACCTCGGCACCGAGGGCGTCTTCACCGCGGAGAGCGGCGCGACGACGAAGGTCTACCTCGCGGCGAACCCGTCGCACCTCGAGGCGGTCGACCCGGTGCTCGAGGGCATCGTGCGCGCCAAGCAGGACCGCATCGACTTGGGCGGCGACGGCTTCTCCGTGCTGCCGATCCTCATCCACGGCGACGCGGCCTTCGCGGGCCAGGGCGTCGTCCCCGAGGTGCTCAACCTCTCGCAGCTGCGCGGGTACCGCACCGGCGGCACCGTCCACGTCATCATCAACAACCAGGTCGGCTTCACCACGGGCCCGTCGTCGTCGCGCTCGACGACGTACGCGACGGACGTCGCCAAGGGCTACCAGGTCCCGATCTTCCACGTGAACGGCGACGACCCCGAGGCGTGCGTGCGCGTCGCGGAGCTCGCGTTCGCGTTCCGCGAGCAGTTCGACCGCGACGTGATCATCGACATGATCTGCTACCGCCGCCGCGGTCACAACGAGGGCGACGACCCCTCGATGACGCAGCCGCTCATGTACAACCTCATCGAGGCCAAGCGCTCGGTGCGCAAGCTCTACACCGAGAACCTCGTCGCGCGCGGCGACATCACGCTCGAGGAGGCCGAGCACGTCCTGCAGGACTACCAGGCCCAGCTCGAGCGCGTCTTCACCGAGACCAAGGAGGGCGGCTTCACGCCGTCCGCGGACCGCGAGCCGGTCGCGGGCCTCGAGCGCCCCGAGTCCCAGCTCGAGGACGCGGGCACGATGGTCGGCTGGAAGACGGCGATCGACCGCTCGGTCCTCGAGCGCGTCGGCCAGGTGCACGTCGCCCCGCCGGAGGGCTTCACGGTCCACCCGAAGCTCGCGCAGCTCCTCGAGAAGCGCCGCCAGATGTCCGTCGAGGGCAACATCGACTGGGGCTTTGGCGAGCTCGCCGCGTTCGGCTCGCTCCTCGTCGAGGGCACGCCCGTGCGCCTCGCCGGCCAGGACTCGCGCCGCGGCACGTTCGTGCAGCGCCACGCGGTGCTCCACGACCGCGAGACGGGCGCCGAGTGGACGCCGCTGCTGTACCTGTCCGCGGACCAGGCGAAGTTCTGGGTCTACGACTCCTCGCTGTCGGAGTACGCCGCGCTCGGGTTCGAGTACGGCTACTCCGTCGAGCGCCCCGACGCGCTCGTGCTCTGGGAGGCGCAGTTCGGCGACTTCGTCAACGGCGCCCAGACGGTGATCGACGAGTTCATCTCGTCCGCCGAGCAGAAGTGGGGCCAGTACTCGTCGGTCGTCATGCTCCTCCCCCACGGCTACGAGGGCCAGGGGCCGGACCACTCGTCCGCGCGCATCGAGCGCTTCCTGCAGCTCGCGGCCGAGGACAACATGACGATCGCGCAGCCGTCGACCCCCGCGTCGTACTTCCACCTGCTGCGCCGCCAGGCGTACGCGCGCCCGCGCCGTCCGCTCATCGTCTTCACGCCCAAGCAGCTCCTGCGCCTCAAGGCGGCCGCGTCGAGCGTCGAGGACTTCACGACCGGCACGTTCCGGCCCGTGATCCCGGACGCGGCGGCCGACCCGGCGAAGGTGGACCGCGTGCTGCTGTGCACGGGCCGCGTGTACTACGACCTGCTCGCCGAGCGCACCAAGCGCGGCGACGAGGGCGTGGCGCTCGTCCGGCTCGAGCAGCTGTACCCGCTCGACGTCGACGGCATCCGCGCCGAGCTCGCGAAGTACCCGGGCGCCGAGGTCGTGTGGGTCCAGGACGAGCCCGAGAACCAGGGCGCGTGGTCGTTCGTGCACATCAACCTGCCCGACGACCTGCCGCGCGTCAGCGTCGTCTCCCGCCCGGCGTCGGCGTCGACCGCGGCCGGCACGGCCAAGAAGCACCAGGCCGAGCAGGCCGTGCTCCTCGAGCAGGCGTTCGCGCGCTGACCGGCGGGTCACCGCACCCGGACACGACGAAGGCCCCCTCCGTGCGGAGGGGGCCTTCGTCGTCAGGTCACCCGGCCGTCCCGGGCGATGCCGCTACCAGCGGTCGTGCACCTGGGCGCGCAGGTGCCGGTCGTAGATCTCGCGCACGCCCGACGAGAACAGCGGCCCGAGCACGTCGGCGCTTCCGGCGGCGGCGTTCGCGCGCGCCTGCTCGACGCTGCGGGCGCCGGGGATGACGGTCGACACCCCCGGCTGCTGCCAGACCCACGCGATCGCGACCTGCGCGGGCGTGAGGTCCTGCCCGACGACGTCCTGCACGAGCGCGGAGAACTCGCCCGCCGCCTGGACGCCCGTCTCGAAGTCGACCCCGGAGAAGGTCTCGCCGACGTCGAACGCGCTGCCGTCGCGGTTGTAGGTCCGGTGGTCGTCGGCCGCGAACGTCGTGTCCGTGGTGTACCTCCCGGACAGCAGGCCGGAGGCCAGGGGCACGCGCGCGATGATCCCGACGCCGGCGTCGGACGCCGCGGGCAGGACCGTGTCGAGCGGCTTGAGCCGGAACGCGTTGAGGATGATCTGCACGGTCGCGACGCCGGGCCGCGCGATCGCGGTCAGCGCCTCGTCGACCGTCTCCACGCTCACGCCGTAGCTCGCGATCGCGCCCTCGGCGACGAGCGTGTCGAGCGCGTCGTACACCTCGTCGCGCGAGTACACCGGGGTCGGCGGGCAGTGGAGCTGGACGAGGTCGAGCCGGTCGGTGCGCAGGTTGCGGCGCGAGCGGTCGGTCCACTCGCGGAACTTCGCGAGCGTGAAGTTGTCCGGGTCCTGGGCCTCGCGGCGGCCCATCTTCGTCGCCACGGTGATGGAGTGGCCGGGGTTGTCGGCGAGGAACGCGCCGATGACCTGCTCGCTGCGACCGTCGCCGTAGACGTCCGCGGTGTCGAAGAACGTCACGCCCGCCTCGGCCGAGGCGTCGAGGACGGCGAGCGCGTCCTGCTCGCTCACGTCGCCCCAGTCGGCGCCGAGCTGCCAGGTTCCCAGTCCGACGACCGAGACGAGACGCCCCGTGCGCCCGAGCACCTGTCGTTCCATCGTTCCTCCTCGTGCTGCGTCGGGCGCGTCGGAAGACGCACCCGGGCACCGAGTCTGACGGTCGGGAGCGGATCGCGCACGCTCGCACGCCGAGTACCGTATGTGAGCGTGAACACCCCAGCCCCGTCGGGAACCCAGGTCCGCATCGCCCACGGCGAGCACGCAGCGACGATCACCGAGGTCGGAGCGGCCGTGCGCGAGTACACGGTGGGCGGCCGCCCCGTCTTCACCCCGTTCCGCGAGGACGAGGTGGCGCCCGCGTTCAACGGGGCGGTCCTCGTCCCGTGGCCCAACCGCCTGCGCGACGGCTCCTACGAGGTGGACGGCACCACGTACCAGGTGCCGATCACCGAGCCCGGGCGCGGCACCGCGCTGCACGGGCTCGCGTGCTGGCAGCGCTGGACGGTCGTCGAGCACGAGGCCGCGCGCGCGGCGCTCGAGCTGCACCTGCCGCCGTCGCCCGGCTACCCGTTCGACCTCGTCGTGCGCGTGACGTACTCGCTCGACGACGCCGGGCTGCGCGTCCACGTGCGCACGACGAACGTCGGCGCGTCGACCGCCCCGTACGGCGTGGGCTTCCACCCGTGGCTGTCCGCCGACGGCGCGGACCTCGACGCGTGCACGCTGCGCCTCGACGCCGCGACGCGCGTCACGACCGACGACCGCCTCCTGCCCACGGGCACCGAGCCGGTCGCGGGCACCTACGACCTGCGCGAGCCGCGCCTGCTCGCGGGCGTCGACCTCGACGACGCGTACGTCGACGTGCTGCGCGACGCCGACGGGCTGTCGTGGGTGCGCCTCACCGCGCCCGACGGGCGCACCGCCGCCGTATGGATGGACGGTTCGATGGACACGTGGCAGGTGTGCACGGGCGACCACGTGGGCGACGCCGCTTTCCAGCGCTCCGGCGTGGCCGCGGAGCCCATGAGCTGCGTCGCGGACGCGTTCCGCACCGGCGAGCGTCTCGTCCGGCTCGCGCCGGGCTCGTCGCACGAGGTCACGTGGGGCGCGACACTCCTGTGACGGTCCGCGCGCGGGCCGCCGCCGCTCCCGGCGCGCTCGACACGCCGTCCGCACCGGGCCGGATCGACCCGCGCGCCCCGCGTCGGGGAGAATGGCGCCCGTGGAAGACGCGGTGAGTCGTGAGGTACGGATCTGCGTCGTCGGCGACGAGCTGAGCGCCGGCGTCGGCGACGCCAAGGCCCTGGGGTGGGCGGGGCGCGTCGTCGCGCGCACGCGCTTCCCCCAGCCGGCGTACGTGTTCCCCCTCGCGATCCCCGGGGAGACGACGACGGCGCTCAGCCAGCGCTGGGAGGCGGAGACCGCCCGCCGGTTCTCGCCCGAGCCGGACGTGGACAACCGCCTCGTCATCGGGCTGGGCCGGCACGACCTCGACGCGGGGCTGTCCGTCGCGCGCTCGCGCCTCAACCTGGCGAACGTCCTCGACGTCGCGGAGTCGCGGCGGCTGCCGACGTTCGTCGTCGGCCCGCCGCCCGGGCACGCGCAGGACGCCGAGCGGCTCGCCGAGCTCTCGCACGCGTTCTCCGACGTGGCGAACCGGCGTCGCGTGCCGTACGTCGACACGTTCAGCCCGCTCGTGACGCACGAGCAGTGGCTCGCCGACCTCGCGCAGAGCGGCAACGGCTTCCCCGGGCAGGCCGGCTACGGCCTCATGGCCTGGCTCGTGCTGCACACCGGGTGGCACGCGTGGCTGGGCCTGCCCGACGACACGGTCTGAGAACGCCCCCGCGCGGAGCCGACGCCGGCGGTCGCCGGGCACGCCCCGGACGCGACGCGGCCCCGCGGGCCGAGGGCGGTCGTCCGACCGCTCCCGCACCGCGGGGCCGTGCTGCGCCGCGCCGACGCTCAGCCGCGTGAGACCGTGAGGTCGCCCGAGACGGTGTTCGCCGAGACGTACGCTCCCCCGGCGCCCGGCTGGTCGACGTGGTCGACCGACGTCGTGCGCTGCGCGCTCGACCCGAGCCGGACGCCGTCGAGCACGGCCTTGCCCGTGACGCTGCGGGCCTTGAGGTTGACCGGCGAGCCGGCGCCGAGGCGCACCGCCACGTCACCGGAGACCGTGCGCGCGTCCACGAGCGGCGTGCTCTCGCGCGCGACGACCTCCACGCCGCTCGTCACGGTGTTCACGGACACGCGGCCGAGCGTGCCGCCGAGCGTGACCGGCCCGGACGCGGTGCTCACGTGGACGTCGCCCACGTGCTCGCCGACGTCGACGGCCCCGGTCGCGGTCCGGACGGTCGCGGTGCCCGAGACGCCCTGGACGCGCACGGCGCCCGTCGCGGTGGTCACGGACAGGTCGGCCCGCGAGCCGACCACGCTCGCCGAGGCGCGCGCCGTCGTCACCTTGACCGGCACGTCCGCCGGGACGGTGAGCCGCACGACGGCGCGGTCCTTGTCCCGCAGGCCCTTCGCCCGCTCGACGATCCCCTCGACGCCCGCGAAGTCGTAGCCGACGCGCAGCTCGCCGTCGTGCGAGCTCACCTGGAGCGGGCGCTCGGACACCTCGCTGACGTCGAGGTGCGCCCCGCTCGGGCGCGCGGGGTCGGCGACGACGTCCACGGACCCGTCGGTGAGCTGGACGACGACGCGGCGGACGTCGGCGACGTCGACCGTCTGGGGTGTGGTGATGACCCAGGACTCGGTGCTCATGCGCTTCTCCTCGTTCGGTTCTCTGGTTCGGGTGCGGTGGTGGGTGTCGTCGGTCAGGGCAGCGTGGCGCGCACGGCCCGCCGCGCGCTCTCCAGCACGGTGCGCAGCGTGTCCACCGTGAGGTCGGAGACCACGCCCGCGGCGTCGGCGCGACGCAGGTCGGCGCGCACCTCCTCGCGGAACCGCTGCAGGACGGCCTCGGCCTCCGCGCGCGCGACGGACGACGCGCGCCGCCGCTCGGGCTCGCCGGACCGCGGGCGGGCGCGCGCGCTCTGCGCGGCCGCGGCGAGCTCGGCCCGCAGGCCCTGGAGCGAGCCCTGCACGTCGGCGCGCAGCGCCTCGGCGCGCTGGCGCACGGTCTCGGCGATGCCGTGCTCGAGCGCCGCCACGTCCGCACGGCGCGCCTCGATCTCGGCGCGGCCCGCCGGCGTGAGCTCGTAGGTCGTCTTGCGGCCGTCGGCGCTGCGGTGCACGAGGCCCTCGTCCTCGAGCCGCGCGAGCCGCGGGTAGATCGTCCCGGCGCTGGGCCGGTACGTGCCCCCGAAGCGGTCCGACAGCTCGGTGATGAGCTCGTACCCGTGCTTGGGGCCGGCGTCGAGCAGCGCCAGGAGGTACAGGCGGAGCTGGCCGTGCGCGAAGACCGTGGCCATCAGCGGTCCGCCGGCCCGGTCGTCGGGGCGGGGCGCGCGCCGCCGGGGCTGCCCCAGGCGGGGACGTCGGCGCGGTCGCCGTCGGGGGCGGCGTCCTCGGTCCCGGGAGCGTCCGCGGTCCCGGACGGCGTCCCGCCCCGCAGGACCGTCACGTCGCCCGAGACGGCGGAGACCCGCACCGGGGCGCCCGCGCCGACGACGGCGGGGCGGTGGAACGAGCGTGCCGCGCCGCGCTGCTCCTCGCCGTCGACGACGAGGCGACCGCTCATGCACCGGATCGCGTAGTCCATCGCGTCGGGCTCGGGCAGGCGCACGAGCACGTCCGCGGAGACCGCGCTGACCTGGATCTCGTCGGGGGTCGTGCGCGTGTCCACCGTGACGGACCCCGAGACCGAGTCGAGGCGCAGGGAGCGCAGCGCGCCGGTCGCGGTGAGGGAGCCCGAGACGGAGTCCATGCGGACGGCGCCGTCGTGCTCGCTCGCCGAGACCTCGCCGGACACGGTGTCCACGCGCAGCTCCCCGCGCGTGCGGCTCGTCACGACGGAGCCGGAGACCGTGGCGAGCCGGGCGCCGTCGCGCACTCCCGCGACGAGCGCCTCGCCCTGGACGGTCGCGACCTTGACCGTCGTGGACGCCGGGACCGCGACGTGCACGTCGGCCGCGTCCCGACCGGTGTAGGTGCGGAAGCGCTCGAGGAATCCCTTCCAGCCGGACCCGAACGGGCCGTACCCGACGCGGAGCGTCGAGCCGTCGAGGCGCACCTCGAGGGGGCGGCCGGTCACCGAGTGGACCTCGACGCGCACGTCGGTGCGCGCGGGGTCGTCGTGCGCGACGACGTCGAGCCGCCCGCCGATCACCGTCGCGTCGAGCGTCCTCACGTGCGCGAGGTCGATGGCCTGCGGACCGGTGACGGTCCAGCTCTCGTGCGTCATCGGGTGCTCCGTCCTGGTCGTCGCGGCGCGGCGGACGACCGTGCGGCCCGCGTCGAACTCGCGATATATCTCGTCCGTGGCAAACACGATATATCGCGTCCGCGGGGCTGGCAAGGGGCCGCGTGTGGGACGATGGGAGGCGGACTGGACACGCCGAGACCGGTCGTTCCACGTCGACACCCGTCGAGAACCGCCGAGACCGGCAGCACTCCCCGACCGTCAGGAGAACACCATGAGCAAGCGCGGACGCAAGCGTCGCAGCCGCAAGGGCAACGCCGCCAACCACGGCAAGCGCCCCAACGCCTGAGCACGCCCGACCCCCGCGGGGGTACGCGAGAGGGGCCCGGGCGGGGGGGGGGGGGGGGGGGCGCCGGGGGGGGGGGGGGGGGGGGGGGGGGGGGGGGGGGGGCGCGGGGGGGGGGGGGGGGGGGGGGGGGCGGGGGGGGGGGGCGGGGGCCCCGCCCCCCCGCCCGCAGGCCTGCGGGGCAGGCGGGGAGTGCTCAGGCCTGGGCGCCCGTGATGAAGGACACGGCGTCGCCGAC
>NZ_JAAFAN010000027.1:0-52958 GCF_010287905.1 Cellulosimicrobium composti | reverse complement strand
GGGTGGGAGAGTAGGACGCCGCCGGACAACCCTTCACCGAAGGCCCACCCCACACGGGGTGGGCCTTCGGCATTTCCCAGGAAGATCACCGAACCGCCGAGACCCACCCCACCGGGGGTGGGCCTTGTCCGTCTCCGCACGCGTGCCCGGGTCACGACCAGCCGTACGCGGCGGACCACCGCACGATCTCCGCGAAGAACAGCGCGCGTGGACGCGGCGTCGAGAGCGCGAGGTCGTGCATGCCGCCCGGGATGCGCACCAGCGTGACGACACGCCCGAGGTGTGACGCCCGGCGGGCCAGGGGCTCGACGTCGAGCACGATGTCCGCCTCCCGCATCTCCTCCGTCCAGCGCGTGCTGAACAGCGATCGTCCGGCGAGCAGCACGAGCACCGGGCAGTCGATCGACAACCCTGCCGCGACGCGCGCGTGGCCGGAGATGATCGCGCGCAGCCAGCCTGCCCGGACGGGGAAGGACGGTACGGGCCGCCACGCGTCGTCGATCACCCAGGTCCCGTCGTCGCGGTCCTGGAGCGTGCGCGCGTAGTACCCGGGGTCCACGTTCGGGAGGGGAGCGCGCGGCTGGAACCGCGCGAGCTGGCGGATCGCCGGGCCGGAGACGGTGCGCGCGACCGAGGAGCCCTGGAGCTCGAGCCAGGGGCTGTTGAGCACGAGCCCGCGGACGGCGCCGGGATGCCGGTGCGCCCAGAGCGCGGCGACGAGCCCGCCGGTCGAGTGGCCCATGAGCATGACGGCGGCGTGCGCACCGAGGTCCTCGCGGATCACGCCCAGCGCCGCCGCGATGTCGGCGTCGTACTCGGTGAGGTGGTCCACGTACCCGGGGGTCTGGTGCGGGCGCAGGCTGCGGCCGTACTTGCGCAGGTCGAGGGCGTAGAACGCGGCCCCGAGGCCGTGCCACGTGTCCGCGAGCTCGGTCTGGAAGAAGTAGTCGCTCCACCCGTGGAGGTACAGCACGGCGCGCGCGGGCCGCACCGGTTCGTCCTCGTCGGGCACGCGGCGGACCACGGTGACGACGACCTCGCCCTCGTCGTCGGGCTCGAGCTCGACGGTGCGCTGCTCGTAGCCGGGCCCGAGGACGTCGGGCCGCCAGGACGAGGGAGTCACGGCGTGAGCACCACCTTGCCGAACTGGTCGCCGGCTGCGAGCCGGGCGAGGCCGTCGCGGGCCTGCGCGAGCGGCAGCACCCGGTCGACCACGGGTCGCACCTCGCTGCGCGCGAGGAACCGCAGGACCGCGGCGAGGTCGTCGCGCGAGCCCATCGTGACGCCCTGGACCCGGATCTCGTGGAAGAACACCCGGGACAGCTCGGCGGCGGTCGCGTCGCCGCTCGTCGCGCCCGCCACGACCACCGTCCCGCCCGGCCGCACGGAGCGCAGCGAGTGCGTCCACGTCGCACGGCCGACGGTCTCCAGGACGACGTCCACCGGGGCGGGCAGGCGCGTCCCGTGCTCGAACGTCGCGGCCGCACCGAGCCGAGCCGCACCGGCGCGCTTGGCGGCCGTGCGCGACGTGACCCACACCTCGAGCCCGGCCGCCGCGCCGAGGGCGACGGCCGCCGTCGCGACGCCGCCCCCCGCGCCCTGCACGAGGACCCTGTCGCCGGGTGCCGCGCCGCCCGCCGTGAACAGCATGCGGTAGGCGGTCAGCCAGGCCGTCGGGACGCACGCCGCCTCGACGAACGTCAGCTCCGGCGGCTTGGGGACGAGGTTGTGCGTGGGGACGGCGACCCGCTCCGCGAGCGTGCCGGGGTAGCGCTCGGAGAGGAGCGTCCGCCGCTCCGCCGGGCCGACGCCGTGGCCGTCCGCGCCGATCACGCCGTGCACCACCACCTCGCTCCCGTCGGGCGCGACCCCGGCGGCGTCCGTGCCGAGGATCATGGGCAGCCGGTCGGCGGGCAGCCCGACGCCGCGCAGCGACCACAGGTCGTGGTGGTTGAGCGACGCGGCGCGGACCTCGACCGTCGTCCAGTGCTCGCGCTCCTCGGGCTCGGGGCGGTCGCCGACGACGAGGCCGGCCAGCGGGTCGTCGGGGTCGGTGGCGGCGGCGTAGGCGGCGAGCATGGGACCAACCTACGGTCCGGCCCCGGGCCGGACCACGGGAGCCCCCGGCGCGTGGCGTCCCGCGCGGTGTCAGAGCAGGGGCAGCATGCGACCGAGGTCGGGGACGGCCTCCGACGTGTGCACGGGCTCGAGCGCGCGCGCCAGCTCGTCGACGTCGTACGGCGCGCGCCCGCACGCGAGGCGCAGCCACAGGCGCGGGTCGCGCACCTCGAGCGCCCAGCCGCCGCGGGTCACGACGACCCGGAGGAGCTCGGCCGCGACCGCGTCGAGCGCCGCGGGGTCCACGGGGTCGGCGAGGACGTCGGGGAAGGACCGCGCGAGGTCGTCGGCGTGCACGACGAGCTCGAGGACGCGCGAGCGCACCATGTCGAGCAGCGTGATGGGGCCGCGCCGCGCCTGGACCACCGTCTCGTCGGCGAGCTCGTCGAGCCGAGCGAAGGCCGCGGCGGCGGACGCGGCGACGTGCCCGAGGCGGTCGTCCGCGATCTCCGCGTCGAGCGCGCGCGTCGTCTGCTCGATCTCCTGGGCGCGCTCGGGGTACGTGCCGAGGTACTCGGCGAGCGTGAGCGGCACCGTCCCGGCGGGGACGGGGCCGCACGCCGCCAGCGTCTCCAGCGCCCGGCCGAGGTGCGAGACGAGCTCGCCCACGGTCCAGCCGTCGAGCACGCTCGGCCGTGCGGCGTCGCGGTCGAGCTCGTCGCCGAGGTCGCGCAACCAGCGGTCGAGACGGTCCCACTGGGTGCGCAGGTGGTCGGCCGCCGCGGTCACGTCGCTGTCCATCCCTCCATCGTGCCAGGGCGCGCGACGCACGCCCGCCACCGCGGGGTCCCGGAGCGAGGGGTCAGTCGCGGACGCCCGCGCGCTCGCCGAGGAAGTCGGCGACGATCGGGCCGAGCTGGTCGAACTCGATGAGGAAGCCGTCGTGGCCGAAGTCGCTGCGCAGCGTCCGCAGCGGCTCCGCGCCCGGGATGCCGGCGGCGATCCGGGCGCAGTCGGCCGGCAGGAAGAGGCGGTCGGTGTCGACGGCGACGACGAGCGCGTGCGCCGTGATCTGCGCGAGCGCGGCCTCGACGCCGCCGCGGTCGCGGCCGAGGTCGTGCGTGAGCATCGACTCGGTGAGCACGACGTACGAGTTGGCGTCGAAGCGTCGGGCGAGCTTGTCGCCGTGGTGGTCGAGGTACGACTGCACGGCGTAGCGACCGTCGGTGAACGGGTCCTCGCCGCCCTGCGGGAGCCGGCCGAAGCGCTCGTCGAGCTCGCGCGCCGACCGGTACGTCGCGTGCGCGATCTGGCGGGCGATCCCGAGGCCGACGTGCGGGCCCTCGCCGTCCGCCGCGTCGTAGTAGTCGCCGCCGCGGAAGCCGGGGTCGGCGCGGACCGCGCCGAGCTGCGGGTGCGCCCAGGCGATCTGGTCGCCGGTCGTCTGCGCCGCCGTCGCGATCGCGGCGATCGAGACGACGTCGATCCCCGCCTCGGGGCCGAGCAGCGCCCACTCCAGCACGCGGTGCCCTCCCATCGAGGCGCCGACGACGAACGCCCACGAGGAGATCCCGAGCGACCGGGTGAGCTCGATCTCGACGGCGACCTGGTCGCGCGTCGTCACGCGCGGGAAGCGGCTGCCCCAGGGGCGGCCGTCGGGCGCGGGAGACGCGGGGCCCGTCGTGCCCTGGCACCCGCCGAGCACGTTCGGCGCGACGACGAACCAGCGGTCGGTGTCGATCGGGGCGCCCGGCCCGACGAGCGACTCCCACCAGCCCGCGGTCGCGTGCCCGGGGCCGGCGGGGCCGCTCACGTGCGAGTCGCCCGTGAGGGCGTGCAGCACGAGGACGGCGTTCGACCCGTCCGGCGCGAGCGTGCCCCACGTCTCGTACGCGACGCGCACGTCGGGCAGGCGCGCGCCGGACTCGAGGTCGAACGTGCCGACGTCCGCGAACTGCCGCCTCCCGACGGGGTCGCCCTCGCGCCACGCCCCGGTCGCGGGGACCGGCGGCTTGACCCGCGCGCGCGAGCTCGACCCGGAGCGCGCTCCCGCGGCGCCGGGCCGCGGACCGCGGCGGGCGCCGGGGGAGAGGAGGTCGTCGTTCGCAGGGCTCACCGTCGGCCACTGTACGGCCGGGGCGCCCAGGGCGCCCCGGCTGTCCAGATCCGTCATCGCTGCACCCGTCGTCGGCTCGTCGTCACGCGTCCGGCGGCGCCGCTCAGGCGTCCAGCGCGGACTTGGCGGCGGTGAAGCCGAGCTCGAGGTCGGCGAGGATGTCGTCGACGTGCTCGATGCCGACGGCGAGGCGCACGAGGCCCGGCGTGACGCCCGACT
Organism: Cellulosimicrobium composti; assembly: GCF_010287905.1. Taxonomy (NCBI): domain Bacteria; kingdom Bacillati; phylum Actinomycetota; class Actinomycetes; order Micrococcales; family Promicromonosporaceae; genus Cellulosimicrobium; species Cellulosimicrobium composti. Next base: position 48,565 of record NZ_JAAFAN010000027.1, on the reverse strand, counting down.
TCGCCTGCTCCTCGACGGTGAGCTGGCTGTGCGTGGTGGACGCCGGGTGGATGACGAGCGAGCGCACGTCGCCGATGTTCGCGACGTTGGAGTGCAGCTGCAGGGCGGAGACGAACGCCTGCCCGGCCTCGCTGCCGCCGTCGAGCTCGAACGCCAGGACCGCACCCGCGCCGCGCGGCAGGTACTTCTGCGCACGCGCGTGCCACGGGCTCGAGGGCAGGCCCGCGTAGTGCACGGTGCGGACGTCGTCGCGCGCCTCGAGCCACTGAGCGACCTTCTGCGCGTTGGCGACGTGGCGCTCGACGCGCAGGGACAGCGTCTCGATGCCCTGCGCGATGAGGAACGCGTTGAACGGCGAGATCGCCGAGCCCAGGTCGCGCAGGAGCTGCACGCGCGCCTTGAGGACGTACGCGAGGTTCGCCCCGAGGATGCCGTTGACGCCGAGGTCGCGCGCGTACACGAGGCCGTTGTACGAGGGGTCGGGCGTGTTGTAGTTCGGGAAGCGCTCCGGGTGGGCGGCGTAGTCGAACGAGCCGCCGTCGACGATCACGCCGCCGATCGCGGAGCCGTGGCCGCCGAGGTACTTCGTCGCGGAGTGCACGACGACGTCCGCACCGTGCTCGAGCGGGCGCAGGAGGTAGGGCGTGGCGACCGTGTTGTCGACGATCAGCGGGACGCCGACCTCGTGCGCGACGGCGGCGACGGCCTCGATGTCGAGGACGTCGGCCTGCGGGTTGGGGATCGTCTCGCCGAAGAAGAGCTTGGTGTTCGGGCGGACGGCGTCGCGCCACGCCTGCGGGTCGTGCGGGTCGGTGACGAACGTCGTCTCGACGCCGAGCTTCGCGAGCGAGTACTGCAGCAGGTTGTACGTGCCGCCGTACAGGCTCGGGGACGCGACGACGTGGTCGCCCGCCTCGGCGACGTTGAGGATCGCGAACGTCGTCGCAGCCTGGCCGGACGCGAGGAGGAGCGCGCCGACGCCGCCCTCGAGCGACGCGATGCGGTTCTCCACGACCTCCTGCGTCGGGTTGCCGATGCGCGTGTAGATCGGGCCGAGATCCTTGAGCGCGAACCGGTCGGCGGCGACGGACGCGTCGGGGAAGACGAAGGACGTCGTCTGGTAGATGGGCAGCGCGCGGGCCCCGGTCGTCGGGTCGGCGGTCTGGCCGGCGTGGACCTGGCGCGTCTCGAAGGACCAGGCGGGGGCGGTGTCGGTGCTCATGGTGGTCTCCTGCGGGGTGGTGGGACGACGGCGCGGCGCGCCGGGCGGGCGGGGTGCCGCGGGTTCGGGGTGGCGCGAGGCCGGCCGTCGACCGCGGCGTGGTCGCACACGGGACGGGATGCCGGGCGAGCGTCGTCGACGACGGCTCGCGGGCAGGCGAACGTGCGCGGTGGTCAGCGACACATTCGGCGGGACATGCTCGTGAGGCTAGGCGGGTTTCGGCGCGCCCGACAGGGCCGTCTCGCGATGCGAGACCACATCCTGAGAAGGTGCTCACCGTTCCGATGGCGCACTCCCGACGTTCTGGGCAGACTCGTCCGGGTGCTGTCAACGGGACACGCCGGGGAGGTGTCGATGGAGGACGCGACGAGCGGGACGGTCGCCGCAGCGGCGGGGACGCGAGCCCGGCGACGCCGGCACGTCGTGCGCGCGCGCCGGGCCGCCTCGGCGTGCGCCGCGGGACTCCTCGCGCTCGCGCTGGGCGTCGGCGCGGCGCCGTCGGCGTCGTCGGACCCGCCGTCGGACGACGACGTGCGCGCGGCCCGGGAGAGCGCCGAGGGCGCGGCCCGCGACGTCGAGGCGGTCGAGAGCGAGCTCGCCGCGCTGCGCGACCGGCAGTCCGCCGCGCAGGCCGCGGTCGAGTCCGCGGCGGAGGAGTACGCGGCGGCGCAGGACGCGCTCGACGCGGCCGACGCCGAGCTCGCCGACGCCCGGTCGTCGCTGACCGCGGCGCGCACGGGCGAGGCCGACGCGCGGGGCGCCGTCGGCGCGCTGTTCCGCGCGACCCGGCACGGCTCCCCGGAGCTCGACGCGCTGCGTGCCGTGCTCGACGCGGACGGCGTGGAGCAGGTCGTCGAGCGCGAGAACGCGGAGCGCGTCGCGGGCCGCACCGCCGGGCGCGCGGTCGAGGCGCACGCGACCGCGCGGGCCGTCGCCGACACGGCGCAGGCCCGCGCCGACGCGGCGCTCGCGCACCAGCAGAAGGTCCAGGACCGGGCGCGCGACGCGCTCGCAGCCGCCCAGGTCTCGGCCGACGCCCTCGACGACGCCGTCCAGGAGTCCGCGACCCGGCGCGAGGCGCTGCTCGCCGAGCTCGCCCGCGCCCGCGCGACGAGCGTCGAGGTCGAGCGCGAGCGGCAGGACGCGCTCGACGCGCAGGCCGCCAGGGAGCGCGAGGAGGCCGCCCGGGCGCGCGTCCAGGACCCGCCGCCGGGCACGTCGTCGGACGGGGCGCGGACGCCCGCGACCGCCGCGCCGTCACCGGCGACCCCCGTCCCGCCCCGGGACACCGCGCCCGCGCCGAGCCCGGCGCCGGCTCCCGCACCCGCCCCGGCGCCGGCTCCCGCGCCGGCTCCCGCGCCGGCCCCGAAGCCCACGCCGCCGCCGGTCGTCACGCCGCCACCGGGGACGGGCGTCGGGACCGCGGCGCAGGGCCAGGCAGCGGTGGCCTGGGCGCGCACGAAGATCGGCGCGCCGTACGTGTTCGGCGGCACCGGACCCGGCTACGACTGCTCCGGCCTCACGTCGCGCGCGTGGGCCGCCGCGGGCGTCGACATCACGCGCACGTCGCGCTCGCAGTACCAGCGCGTGCAGAAGATCTCCTACGACCGGCTCCGGCCGGGCGACCTCATCTTCTACGCGAACGACACCTCGAACCCCTCGACGATCCGCCACGTCGCGATGTACACGGGCGGCGGCATGATGATCGAGGCGCGCCAGCCCGGCAGCCCCGTCCACGAGGTCGCGATGCGCTGGACCGACGCGATGCCGTACGCCGGCCGACCGTAGCGCCGGCCCACGACGGACGACGGCGGCCGCTCACCTGCGAGGTGAGCGGCCGCCGATCTGCGTGATGGGTCCGGACCGGTCAGTGGCCCGGCGTGTGGTACCCGGAGTCGATGGCGCGCTGGAGGGATCGCTCGATCTCGGCCTCGGCCTCGGCGCGGCCGACCCAGTGGGCGCCCTCGACCGACTTGCCGGGCTCGAGGTCCTTGTAGACCTCGAAGAAGTGCTGGATCTCCAGGCGGTGGAAGTCGGAGACGTCGTCGATGTCCTGGCGCCACGCGGCGCGCTGGTCCCCCGTGGGGACGCACAGCACCTTGTCGTCGCCGCCGGCCTCGTCGCGCATGCGGAACATGCCGAGCGCGCGGCAGCGGATCAGGCAGCCGGGGAACGTGGGCTCCTCCAGCAGCACGAGCGCGTCCAGCGGGTCGCCGTCCTCGCCGAGCGTCCCCTCGATGAACCCGTAGTCGTCGGGGTACCGCGTCGAGGTGAAGAGCATGCGGTCGAGCCGGATGCGGCCCGTCGCGTGGTCCACCTCGTACTTGTTGCGCTGCCCCTTGGGGATCTCGATCGTGACGTCGAACTCCACTGCTTCCTCCAGTCGTACCGGCACCGCGACGCTCGGGCGGTGGCTGGGTCTGTGGACGACGGAACCACGCCGTCGTGCGGGAACTAGTGTGACACGTGCTGTCCCCGCGGGAGGGTTCCCACGGGCCCGTCCGGCACGTGCGGTGAGTGATAATGCGCACGTGCCGCGGCCCGGCGACCCCGCGACGGAGCGGGCGGCGGACGCGCGGAGCGGGCCGCGCGAGCGGACGGACCGAGGGAGACGCATGGGCTGGGGGACGCGCACGGGCGTGGCGGTCGGCGTCGTGCTCGCGCTCGCCGGCGGGTACGTCGCGGCGGACGCGTACGACGTCGTGCCGGGCGTGCTCACCACCGAGCCCCCGTACCCGGAGCCGAGCCCGTTCCCGCAGGCACCCGGCGCCGTCGCGGCGCCCCCGCTCGAGGTGACGATGCCGGCCCTGGGCGACGCGGCGCCCGTCCCGGACGCCGCGACCGTGCAGGGGCTCGTCGACGCGCTCGCGGCGGACACCCGGCTCGGTCCGCGCGTGGGCGTTCTCGTGACGGACGCCGCGACCGGCGACGTGCTCGGCGCGAGCGGCGAGACCGTCGGGCACGTCCCGGCGTCCACGCTCAAGACGCTCACCGCCGCGGCGGCGCTCACGTCGCCCGGCGCGCACGCGACCCTCCCGACGCGCGCCGTGCTCGAGGGCCTGGAGACGGTGTACCTCGTGGGCGGCGGCGACATGATGCTCGCCGCGGGCGCAGGGGACCCGACGGCGGTCAACGGCCGCGCGGGGCTCGGCGACCTCGCGGCGCAGGTCGCGGACGAGCTGCGGCTCACGGGGCGCACGACGATCGCGCTGCGGCTCGACGACGAGCTCTTCACCGGCCCCGCCGTCGCGCCCACCGTGGACCCGCGGAGCGTGCGCAACGGGTACGTCGCGCCGGTCGCGGCGCTCGCGGTGGACGTCGCGCGGCTCGAGGACGAGGAGTACGCGGCGCGCGCCGAGGACCCCGCGATGGCGGCGGCCGAGACGTTCGCGGCCGCGCTCGCGGCCGAGGGGATCACGGTCGACGGCCGCGTCGTGCGCGCCCGCGCACCGAGCGACGGCCGCACCGTCGGCGAGGTGGAGTCAGCGCCGCTCGGGGAGGTCGTCGGCTACCTCCTGCAGCACTCCGACAACACGATCACCGAGGTCGTGGGTCGCGTCGTCGCGCTCGACGCGGGCCTCCCCGGCTCCGGGGCGGGCGCGACGCAGGCGGTGCGCGCCGCGGTCGAGGGGCTCGGCGTCGACCTCACGGGCGCCGCGCTCGCCGACCTCTCGGGCCTCGGCGACGGCTCGGTCCTCACGCCCGCCCAGCTCGACGAGGTCGTCGGGCTGCTCGCCGACCCGGCGCACCCGGGGCTGCGGCCCGGCGCGGTGGGGCTGCCCGTCGCGGGGCTGTCCGGGACGCTCGGCGAGCGGTACCTCGGCAACGCGGGCCGCGGCGTCGTGCGCGCCAAGACCGGGAGCCTCCCGAACGTCACGTCGCTCGCGGGCACGGTCGTCACGGCCGACGACCGCCTGCTCGTGTTCTCCCTCATGGCCGACGCCGTGCCCGACGGCGGCACCTACGGCGCGCGCCTCATCTTCGACGACTTCGTCGCGTCCCTCGCGGAGTGCGGCTGCGCGGCGTGACCCGCGCCGCCCCCACGGGGCGGCGGGGCGTGCCCGGCGACGACCGGGATACCGTGGACGGGTGACCCTCGTGGAGCAGGACGGCCGTCCGGGCAGCGACCCGGCGCGAGGCGACGCGTCGATCGTCGACTGGTCGGCCGCCGCGCAGATCGCGGGGCGGCTCGCGCGCCCCGGCCCCCAGGCGACGCGAGACGAGCTCGCCGACCTCGTCGAGGGACTGCGCGCCGCGGCCGAGACCGCCGTGCCGCACGTGCTCGACGTGACCCGCATGACGCCGGCCGCGGGCGACGCGGCCGCGGGGCTCGGGAGCGTGTACGTGGTGGACCGCGCGCGCTGGGCGCGCGCCAACACCGAGATCATGGCGTCGCTCACCGCGGGTGCGGCCGACGCGCTCGTGGGCGAGGGCGGGCGCGTCCCCGCCGCGACCGCGCTCGTGGGCGCCGCGCAGGTGGGGTCGGTCCTCGCCGTGCTGTCGAGCCGCGTGCTCGGCCAGTTCGACCCGTACAGCGCGCACGCCGCCCGGGCCGCCGTGCCCGACGGCGCGGCGTCGCCCCCGGCGGCGTCGCCCGGACGCCTCGTGCTCGTCGCGCCCAACGTGCTGCAGGTCGAGCGCGCGCTCGACCTGCGGCCCGCGGACTTCCGCCTGTGGGTGTGCCTGCACGAGCAGACGCATGCGCTGCAGTTCGCCGCGGCCCCCTGGCTCGCCGACCACCTGCGCGAGCGCGCGAACGGGCTCCTCGCCGAGCTGTCCGCGTCGTCGCGGCGGCTCGCCGAGGCGCGGCTGCGCGAGAAGCTCGCGACCGTGGGCCGCGCCGTCCTCGGCGCGGTGCGCGGCGAGGGCGCGACGTTCGTCGACGGCCTGCTCACGCCCGAGGAGCAGGACCGCCTCGCGGACGTCACCGCGGTCATGGCGCTCCTCGAGGGGCACGCCGACGTCGCGATGGACGCCGTGGGGCCGCGCACCGTGCGCACCGTGCGCAGCATCCGGCGCAAGTTCGAGGCCCGGCGCGACGGCGAGGGGCGCACGGGGTTCGACGTCGTGCTCCGGCGCGTGCTCGGCATGGACGCGAAGATCGCCCAGTACCGCGACGGCGCCGCGTTCGTCCGCGCGGTCGAGAAGGACGTCGGGCGCGACGGGTTCAACGCCGTGTGGGCCGCGCCCGAGAACCTGCCGACGGCCCGCGAGATCGCCGACGCGCGCGCCTGGGTGCGGCGCGTCCACGGCTGAGCCGTGGGCGGACCGGCCCCCGTCGTGGCGACCGCGCGCCGCGCCGTGCGCGCCGCGGTCGCCGACCTCGTGCCCGGGACCCGCGTGCTCGTCGCGTGCTCCGGCGGCGCGGACTCGACGGCGCTCGCAGCCGCGACGGCGTTCGTGGCGCCGCGCGCGGGCCTGCGGGCGGGCGCCGTCGTCGTGGACCACGGGCTGCAGCCGGGCAGCGCGGACGTCGCCGCGACCGCCGCGGCGCGCTGCCGCGACCTCGGCCTCGACCCGGTGGAGGTGCGCCGCGTGGACGTCCCTTCGACGGGCGACGGGCCCGAGGCCGCCGCGCGCACCGCCCGGTACGCGGCGCTCGACGCCGCGGCCGCCGCGCACGGCGCGGGCGCCGTCCTGCTCGGGCACACGCTCGACGACCAGGCGGAGAGCGTCCTCCTCGGTCTCGCGCGCGGCGCGGGCGCCCGCTCGCTCGCGGGGATGCCCGCCCGGCGCGGCGCGTACCGGCGCCCGTTCCTCGGGCTCCGACGTGCCCAGACCGAGGCGGTGTGCCGGGCGCTCGGCCTCGACTGGTGGGACGACCCGACGAACGCGGGCCCGCCCCTGCGCTCGCAGGTCCGCGCGCGCGTCGTGCCCGCGCTCGTCGACGTGCTCGGCCCGGGCGCGGTGCCCGCGCTCGCGCGCACCGCCGACCTCCTGCGCGACGACGCCGACCTCCTCGACGCGCTCGCGGCGGACCTCCTCGCCGAGGCGCTCGTCGCCCCCCGCACCGACCCGGCCCCCGGGTCGACGGTCGTGCTCGACGTCGCGACGCTCGCCGCCGCGCACCCGGCCCTGCGCCGGCGGGCGCTGCGGACCGCGGCGCTGCGGGCGGGCTGCCCCGCGAGCGACCTGTTCGCCGTGCACGTCGACGCGCTCGACGCGCTCGTCACCGCGTGGCGCGGTCAGGGCCCCGCGCACCTGCCGGGCGACCGGAGGGCGTCGCGCGCGTATGGCAGGCTTTCCCTGGGCCCGGGCACCGCGACCCGAGCCGCCCCCCACCTCCCCTCAGCTCAGGAGTGACCCCCGTGGAAGCATCGGACGTCGCAGGCGACCTCGAGAACATCCTGCTCACCGAGGAGCAGCTCGGTGCCCGGCTCGACGAGATCGCCGCGCAGATCGACCGCGACTACGCGGGCAAGGACCTCCTGCTGGTCGGCGTCCTCAAGGGCGCCGTCATGGTCATGGCGGACCTGGCGCGCCGCCTGCGCAGCCACGTCGAGATGGACTGGATGGCCGTGTCGTCGTACGGCTCGGGCACCAAGTCGTCCGGCGTCGTGCGGATCCTCAAGGACCTCGACGCGGACCTCACGGGCCGCAACGTGCTCATCGTCGAGGACATCATCGACTCCGGCCTCACGCTCTCGTGGCTGCTGTCGAACCTCCGCTCGCGCGGGCCGGCGTCGGTCGAGATCGCGGCGATGCTGCGCAAGCCCGACGCGGCGAAGACCGAGGTCGACGTGCGCTACGTCGGGTTCGACATCCCCAACGAGTTCGTCGTCGGGTACGGCCTCGACTACGCGGAGAAGTACCGCAACCTGCCGTTCGTGGGGACGCTCGCGCCGCACGTGTACTCGAGCTGAGCGCGCGCCCGGCCGGGCGGTGCGACGACGGTCGGCGCCCGGCCCCGGTGCGCCGGCGCCGCGGGCCACGCCCTGGGCGAACAGAGGCGTGATCCCCAGCAGACGTCAAGGTCCAGAGTGTAGTTTCGAGCCCGAACACTTGCGCGAGCGGAGGGATCCGGGGCGCACGCCCCGTCGCCGATGAACATCAAGAAGATTCTCAGTGGGCCGATCGTGTGGATCGTCCTGGGCCTCGTGATCCTGTGGATCGCGTTCGCGACCCTGTCGCGCCCCACGGTCCAGCGCATCGACACGTCCGCCGGCCTCGAGCTGCTGTCGGGGGACACCGTCGAGCAGGCCCTCATCGTGGACGGCGACCAGCGCGTGCGCCTCACGCTCTCCGAGGACTTCGTCGTGGACGAGGGCACGGACTCGGAGGAGAACAAGGGCAAGAACGTCGAGTTCTACTACGTCGAGCCGCAGGGCGAGGCGGTCGTCGACGCCGTCGTCGCCGCGGAGCCGAAGGACGGGTACAACTCGGAGGTCGCGCAGCCGTCGTTCTGGTCCTCGCTGCTCGGGCTGCTCATCCCGTTCCTCATCATCGGCGTGCTGTTCTGGTTCCTGCTCTCGCGCATGCAGGGCGGCGGGTCGCGCGTCATGGGCTTCGGCAAGTCGCGCGCCAAGCTCGTCTCGAAGGACACCCCGCAGGTGACCTTCGCGGACGTCGCGGGCGCGGACGAGGCCGTCGAGGAGCTCCACGAGATCAAGGAGTTCCTGGCGGAGCCGGACAAGTTCCAGGCCGTCGGCGCGAAGATCCCCAAGGGCGTGCTCCTGTACGGCCCGCCCGGGACGGGCAAGACGCTGCTCGCGCGCGCCGTCGCGGGCGAGGCGGGCGTGCCGTTCTACTCGATCTCCGGCTCCGACTTCGTCGAGATGTTCGTCGGCGTCGGCGCGAGCCGCGTCCGCGACCTGTTCACGCAGGCCAAGGAGAACTCGCCGGCGATCATCTTCGTCGACGAGATCGACGCCGTCGGCCGCCACCGCGGCGCCGGCATGGGCGGCGGTCACGACGAGCGCGAGCAGACGCTCAACCAGCTCCTCGTCGAGATGGACGGGTTCGACGTCAAGACGAACGTCATCCTCATCGCGGCGACGAACCGCCCCGACATCCTCGACCCGGCGCTCCTGCGCCCGGGCCGGTTCGACCGCCAGGTCGCCGTCGAGGCCCCCGACCTCAAGGGCCGCGAGGCGATCCTGCGCGTGCACGCCCAGGGCAAGCCGATCGTCCCCGAGATCGACCTCGCCGCCGTCGCGCGCCGCACGCCGGGCTTCACCGGCGCGGACCTCGCGAACGTGCTCAACGAGGCCGCGCTCCTCACCGCGCGCAGCGGTGCCCAGCTCATCGACGACCGCGCGCTCGACGAGGCGATCGACCGCGTCGTCGCGGGCCCGCAGAAGCGCACGCGCGTCATGAACGTCAAGGAGCAGAAGATCACCGCGTACCACGAGGGCGGCCACGCCCTCGTCGCCGCGGCGATGCGCTACACGGACCCCGTCACCAAGGTGACGATCCTGCCGCGCGGCCGGGCGCTCGGGTACACGATGGTCATGCCGACCGAGGACAAGTACTCGACGACGCGCAACGAGCTGCTCGACCAGCTCGCCTACGCGATGGGCGGTCGCGTGGCCGAGGAGCTCGTGTTCCACGACCCGACGACGGGCGCGTCGAACGACATCGAGAAGGCCACGGCGATCGCGCGCAAGATGGTCACCGAGTACGGCATGAGCGAGCGCGTCGGCGCGATCAAGCTCGGGACCGGCTCCGGCGAGCCGTTCCTCGGCCGCGACATGGGTCACCAGCGCGACTACTCCGAGTCCGTCGCCGGGACCGTGGACCACGAGGTCCGCAAGCTCGTCGAGGCCGCGCACGACGAGGCGTGGGAGGTGCTCACGCAGTACCGCGACGTCCTCGACGCCCTCGTGCTCGAGCTCCTCGAGAAGGAGACGCTCAACCAGGCCGAGCTCGCCCGCGTGTTCGCGCCCGTCGAGAAGCGCGCACCGCGCGACGTGTGGCTCTCGAGCGAGCAGCGCGCGGTGTCGCAGCGCGGGCCTGTGCTCACCGAGGCGGAGAAGGCGGCGCAGAACGGCAGCCCGGTCATCCCGCAGGACGAGGCGGCGGCCGCGAACGACGAGCTCCCGCCCGAGCGCATCGGCGAGGTCCCCGCGGACTCCCCGCTCGACCGCGCGCTGGGCCGCGACACGACGGCGGACGTCACGGACGTCCGCGAGCCGGGGCAGGACTGATGGGCGACGTCGCGGGCACCCCGACCGAGGCCGCACCCGGCGCCATCACGCGCGCCCGCGCGGCCGAGGACCTGCGCGCGCCCGCGGACGTCCCGCCGTACGACCAGGACCGCGCCGAGGCCGCCGTGCGCGAGCTGCTCATCGCCGTGGGCGAGGACCCGGACCGCGAGGGCCTGCGCGACACCCCGGCCCGCGTGGCGCGCGCCTACCGCGAGATCTTCGCGGGCCTGCGCCAGGAGGCGTCCGACGTCCTCACGACGACGTTCGACCTCGGGCACGAGGAGATGGTGCTCGTCAAGGACATCGAGGTGTACTCGACGTGCGAGCACCACCTGGTGCCGTTCCACGGCGTCGCGCACATCGGCTACATCCCCAACGTCGACGGGCGCATCACGGGTCTGTCCAAGCTCGCGCGCCTCGTCGAGGTGTACGCGCGGCGCCCGCAGGTCCAGGAGCGCCTCACGTCCCAGGTCGCGGACGCGCTCGTGGAGCACCTGCAGCCGCGCGGGGCCATCGTCGTCGTCGAGTGCGAGCACCTGTGCATGTCGATGCGCGGCGTGCGCAAGCCGGGTTCGCGGACCGTCACGTCGGCCGTGCGCGGCCAGATGCGCGACGGCGCGACGCGCGCCGAGGCGATGAGCCTCATCCTGGGGCGCTAGTCCCGTGGACCGCTTCGTGGTCGCCGGGCTCGAGGAGCTCGCGGACGTGGGTCGCACGCTCGTCATGGGCGTCGTCAACGTCACGCCCGACTCGTTCTCGGACGGCGGCGAGTGGTACGAGCCGGACGCCGCGATCGCGCACGGGCGTGAGCTCCTGGGCGAGGGCGCGGACGTCCTCGACGTGGGCGGCGAGTCGACGCGCCCCGGCGCGGGCCGCGTGCCGGTCGAGGCCGAGCTCGCGCGCGTGCTCCCCGTGATCTCCGCGCTCGCGGCCGAGGGCGCGGTCGTCAGCGTCGACACGACGCGCGCCGTCGTCGCCGAGCGCGCCGTCGAGGCCGGCGCCCGGATCGTCAACGACGTCTCCGGCGGCCTCGCCGACCCGGCGATGGCCGAGGTCGTCGCCCGCACCGGCGTCGCGTACGTGTGCATGCACTGGCGGGGCCACGCGGACGTCATGGACACGCTCGAGGACTACGACGACGTCGTGACGGACGTGCGCGACGAGCTCGCCGCGCGCGTCGAGGCGCTGCTCGCGGCGGGGGTGCGGCGAGAGCAGCTCGTGCTCGACCCCGGCCTCGGGTTCTCCAAGTCCGGGTCGTCGAACTGGCCCCTGCTCGCGCACCTCGGCGAGCTCGAGGCGCTCGGGCTGCCCGTGCTCGTCGGGGCGTCGCGCAAGCGGTTCCTCGGGCACCTCCTCGCGCGCTCCGACGGGCAGCCCGTGCCCCCGCTGCTGCGCGACGACGCGACCGCGGCCGTCACCGCGCTCGCCGCCGCCTCCGGCGCGTGGTGCGTGCGCGTCCACGCCGTGCGCGCGTCCGCGGACGCGGTGCGGGTCGCGGCGGCGTGGGGTCGTGCGCGCGACGAGCGCGCGACGGGGCGGGCCGTCCCGGGCGGACCGGGGGCCGGGAGCGACTCGACGGCGCGGCCCGCGACCTAGCAGGATGGGCGAGGGGCCCCGGTCGTGGCCGGGCCCGCAGCACGACACACGCAACGAGACACGGCGACGCGGTCCGTCCCCCGAACGGTGGGCGACCGCCGACCGGTCGGACAGGAGCACGACGTGACCACAGCGTTCGCAGGAGCTGTCCTCGACGCGGACGGACGGCCCTTCGACCGGATCCGCCTCACGGGGCTGAGCGCCACGGGCTACCACGGCGTCCTCGACCACGAGAAGGCCCAGGGCCAGATCTTCCGGGCGGACGTCGTGCTCCACCTGGACACGCGCGCCGCCGCGAGCGGGGACGACCTCGACCGGACGGTGAGCTACGCCGGCGTCGCGGAGGACGTCGTCGCGGTGCTGGCGGGCTCGCCGGCCGACCTCGTCGAGACCGTCGCCGAGCGCATCGCGGCGACGATCCTCACGCACGACGAGGTCGTCGCCGTGGACGTCGCCGTGCACAAGCCGCAGGCTCCGATCACCGTCCCGTTCGAGGACGTCGAGGTCGTCATCCGTCGCGACCGCGTCGTCGTCCCGGTCGTCGCCCCGCTGACCCGCCGCGGCGAGCAGCGTGACGGGCAGCAGCCCGTCGCGCCGATCCCGGTGGGCTCCGTCGCGCCCGCGCTCATCCACGGGGTGGGCGACGTCCCGCTCCCCGAGGACCGGGCCGAGCTGGCCCCCGCGCCGGACGTCATGCCGCCGAGCATCCCGCCGGCCGCGTCGGCGGCGTCCGAGGCGCCCGTGGGCGATGCCTCTCGGGCCGACGCCGAGTCGTCCTGGGCCGACGCCGGCGAGCCCGCTCCCGACGACGCGCTCGACGCGACCCGCGAGGCGCCCGCCGTGGCCGACGTGACCGGCGCGACCGCGCACGGTGCGGGCCCCTCCGCGGAGCCCGTGGACGCCGGGCCGGGTCACGGCGAGCCGGGTCTCGGCGAGCCCGGCCACCCGGAGGAGGCAGGCCGCGCGGAGCCGGCCTACCCTGAGCCGGCCTACCCTGAGCCGGCCTACGCCGAGCAGGCCCACCCCGAGACCGCCGCCTCCGCCCACGCCGCGCCTGCGCCGGGCGAGGGGCCCCCGGACGCGGCCTCGTACGACGCGCTCGTCGCGGAGACCGGTGGACCGGTCGAGCCGGGCGGTCCCGCCGCGCCCGTCCCCGCGCCGCCGCTCGCGCCCGCAGGTCACGGCGCCGTCGCGCCCGAGGCGCCCGCGGGCGCCCCCGCGGAGCAGGTGTCCGAGTCCCGCTCCGAGCAGGCCCCGCCGCCCGCCCCCGCGCCGGAGGCGCCCGCGGGCCCGGAGCCGACGCCCGCGGAGCCGGCCGGTCGCGACGCCGTGCCCGACGAGGTCGCCGTCGCGCCCGTCGAGCACGACCGCATGGACGACGTGCCCGCCGGGTTCGTCGACGTGGTGCTCGCGCTCGGCGCGAACCTCGGCGACGCGCAGCAGACGCTGCGCGACGCGATCACGGACCTCGACCGGATCTCCGGCCTGGAGATCACCGAGGTGTCCCCGCTCGCGCGGACGGCCGCCGTCGGCGGGCCGGAGCAGCCCGACTTCCTCAACACGGTGCTCCTCGCGCGCACGCGCCTGTCGGCCCGCGCCCTGCTGCACGCGTGCCAGGCGGTCGAGCAGGCGCACGGCCGGGTGCGCGACGAGCGCTGGGGTCCGCGCACGCTCGACGTCGACCTCGTCGTCTACGGCACGCTCACGGCCGTCGCGGACGACCTCGAGCTGCCGCACCCGCGTGCGCACGAGCGTGCGTTCGTGCTCGAGCCGTGGTCGCAGATCGACCCGGACGCCGTGCTCCCGGGCCTCGGCGGTGGTCCCGTCGCGGCGCTCGCCGCGACGGCGCCCGACCGGGGCGGCATCCGGTGGCTCGCGCTCGACTGGCTGACCGACCCGGCCCCCGAGCCCACGGGCGGTGCGCCGGTCGCGACGGGCAGCACCGACGCCGCGCCGCCGGCCCCCGTGCCCGCCGCACCGGCTCCCGCCGGCGGCGAGCCCTACGGCACCCCGCCCGGCGGTCCGGCGCCGGAGGCTGCTCCGGGTGGGCCCGCCCCGGGCGCCCCGGCTCCCCAGGCGCCGGTCCCGCCGCAGGTGCCGCACCAGGCCCTGCCCCAGCAGGTGTTCCCGCACGCGCCCACCCCCGAGCAGCCTCCGGTGCCGCAGCAGCCCGCAGTGCCGCAGCAGCCCGGGATGCCCCAGCAACCCGGCGCGGCGCTCCCGGTCGCCCCGCCGCAGGCGGACCTGCCGCGCGAGCAGGGCCCGGGCCGCGCGGCGGCCGCACCCGACGCGCCGCCGACGCGCCCCGTGTTCGCGCCCGTGTCCGAGGGTGTGGCCCCGCCCGCGGAGCCGACCCCTCCGGCGACGCCGGCCGGCGCGCCCGACGACGCCGTCCCGCCGTTCCCCGGGCCGTCCGCGCGCCCGTCGGAGCACCCCGCGCCCGACCCCGCGCCGCGTGACGCCGCCGCGTCGTCGGAGCAGGGCGCGCCCGCGCTCCCGGTCTTCGCGCCCGTGCACCCCGTCGAGGCGCCGCCTGCCGCCCCCGAGCAGGGACCCGCCGGTCCGGTGGCCGCGGACGACGGCATCATCCGGTCGGTGCCGTTCGCGCCGGTCACCGCGCCGCCCGCGCCGGCCCACGGGCCGACGTCGACACCGACCCAGGCGTCCGCGCCCGGCCCGCTCGCGGACGAGGCCCTGCACCCCGTGACCGACCCGTGGCCGCCGTTCGGCCCGGTCTCGGGCAGCGGGCACGACGCGCAGCGCTGATGCGGCGCACCTCGGTCCGCACCCTCGTGCTCGTGGCCGTCGCGACGGCGGTCGTGGGCTGGTTCGTCGTGCGCCTGCTCCAGAGCCGGGGCACGCTCCTGCCCGCGGTGCCGTGGGTCGTCGACGTGACCGTCGTCGCGCTCGCCGCGGGCGTGTTCTGGGCCGGGTGGACGGTGCGCGCCTACCAGCAGGGCAAGCGACCGTCGCTCGACGCGATCCGCGCGGCCCGGACGTTCGTGCTCGCCAAGGCGGCAGCGCTCACCGGCGCGCTGCTCGCGGGCTGGTACGGCGCGCAGGTCCTCGTGACCCTGCCCGACCTTGCGATCGACGCGTTCCGCGACCGCGCGGTCGCCGCTGGCGTCGCGGTCGTGTGCGCGGTCGTGCTCGCGGTCGTGGGCCTCGTCGCGGAGCGGTTCTGCCAGCTCCCGCCCGAGGACCACGAGGGCGGCGAGGGCACGACGACCCGCGAGGACCCGGAGACGCCGGGAGCCAGCACACCGGCCTGACGGCCCGAGGGCCGCGGCCGGGCACGGGCCGACCCGGGTCGTACCGGCACGGGATGGGAGAATCGACGCATGACCGACCCTGCACCCGAGACCGGTCCGCGCGGGACCGGCCCCTTCGACCCGCCCGGCGTCGAGTGGACGCACGTCTCGCCCCGGCTCGTCACGGCGCGGCTGCTGTCGACCGGCATCACGCTCGCCGTGCCCGCGGTCGGCGTGATCGTGCTCCTCGTGCTGTTCCCGCACTGGTGGCAGTGGCTGGTGCTCGGGCTGCTCGCGCTCCTGGGCCTGTGGGCGGCCGTCCTCGTGCCGCGCCAGGTCCGTGCGATCGGCTACGCGGAGCGCGACGACGACCTGCTCATCCGCCAGGGGATCATGTTCCGCACGCTCGTCGTGGTGCCCTACGGGCGCATGCAGTACGTCGACGTGCAGGCCGGGCCCCTCGCGCGCAAGCTGCGGATCGCGACGGTCCAGCTGCACACCGCGTCGGCCTCGACCGACGCGACGATCGACGGCCTCGAGCCCGCCGAGGCGGAGCGCCTGCGCGACCGCCTCGCCTCGCGCGGCGAGGCCCGGCTGGCGGGCCTGTGAACGACGCGCCGGCCACCGAGGACCTCGTGTGGCACCGGGTGCACCCGGTCACGCCGCTCGTGCGCGGCTGGACGGTCATCGCGGTGCTGCTCGTCGTCGTCGGCCAGCAGACCCTCAACGGGCTGCCCGAGGGCGAGAACCTGCTCGAGGGGGACCGCTGGTGGATGATCCTGCTCGGCATCCTCGCCGTGGGACTCGTCGGCCTCGGCTACTCGGCGCTCGCGTGGCGCATGACGAGCTACGCGGTCGACGACGAGTCCGTCCACCTGCGCACCGGCGTGCTGTTCCGCCAGCAGCGCCGGGCCCGGCTCGACCGGCTGCAGGCGGTCGACGTCGTGCAGCCGCTCCTCGCGCGCTTCTTCGGCCTCGCGGAGCTCAAGCTCGAGGTGGCCGGGGGCGCGGACTCCGGCGTGAAGCTCGGCTTCCTCAAGGAGGCCGAGGCGAACCGGCTGCGCAACGATCTCCTCGCGCGCGCCGCGGGCCTGCGGGTCGGGCGCGAGCGTCCCGCGGGAGCCCCGGGAGCCCCGGGAGCCCCGGGAGCGCCGGGGGTCGCGGATGCGCCGGTCGCCGCGCCCGGCGGCGCGGTCCCCGCGGCGACGTCCGCGCCCCCGCCGCTCGCGCCCGAGGCACCGGAGCAGCCGGTCACCGCCGTCGGGCCGGGCCGGCTCGTCGCGTCGCTCCTGCGGTCGGGCGCGACCGTCGGCCTCGTGCTCGGCGTCCTCGCGATCGCGGGCGTCGTCGTCGGCACGCGCGAGATCGGCGTGCTGTTCAGCGCGCTGCCCGCGGTCCTGGGCTTCGGCGGCTACCTCTTCTCGCGGTTCACGGGCGAGTTCGGCTTCCGCTCCGCGATCTCGCCGGACGGCATCCGCCTGCGCCACGGACTGCTCGAGACCCGCTCCCAGACGATCCCGCCCGGTCGCGTCCAGGCGGTGCGCCTGCGGCAGGGACCGTTCTGGCGCGGCCCGGACTGGTGGCGCGTCGACGTCAACGTCGCGGGCTACGGCCTGAGCACGGACGGCGGCACGGACACCAAGAGCGTGCTGCTGCCCGTCGGCACGCGCGACGAGGCGCTCGCGGCCCTGTGGCTCGTGCTGCCGGACCTCGGCACGCCCGACCCGCGCGCGCTGCTCGACGAGGGCCTGTCCGGCCTCGACGCGGGCGAGCACTTCGTGGTCTCGCCGCGCCGTGCCCGGCTCCTGGACCCGCTCTCGTGGCGGCGCAACGGCTTCACCGTGACCGACCGCGCGCTCGTGCTGCGCGGCGGGCGCGTGTTCCGCAGCCTCGTCGTCGTGCCGCACGAGCGGACGCAGTCGCTCGGCCTGGAGCAGGGGCCCCTGCAGCGCCGGTTCGACGTCGCGACGTTCGCCGTGCACTCGACGCCCGGCCCGATCGCTCCCAAGGCCGCGCACCTCGACTCCGCGGACGCCGCCCGGCTCCTGGACACGCAGGCGGCGCGCGCCCGCGAGGCCCGCGCCCACGCGGGCCCCGAGCTGTGGATGCGTCGCGACGACGTGCCGCTCGGGGAGCGGGCGTGAGCGCCCCGGACGCCGGGCGTCGTCCGGGCCGGCTCGGGGTCGGCGTCGTGGGCGCCGGGCGCGTCGGCGCTGTCCTCGGGAGCGCGCTGCGCGCCACGGGGCACGCGGTCGTGGGCGCGAGCGGCGTCTCCGACGCGTCGCGCGAGCGCATCGCGACGCTCCTGCCGGGCGTGCCGGTGCTCGAGGTGCCGCAGGTCGTGGAGCGCGCCGAGCTCGTGCTGCTCGCGGTGCCCGACGACGCCCTGCCGGACCTCGTGCGCGGTCTCGCCGACGTGGGGGCGTGGCAGCCCGGGCAGATCGTCGTGCACACGTCCGGCCGCCACGGCGCGGGCGTGCTCGACCCGGCCCGCGGCGCGGGCGCGATCCCGATCGCGCTCCACCCGGCGATGACCTTCACCGGCACGTCGCTCGACCTCGCGCGGCTCGAGGGCACGACGTTCGCCGTCACGGCGCCCGCGCCCGTCCTCCCGATCGGTCAGGCGCTCGTCGTCGAGCTCGGTGGTGAGCCGGTCGTCGTGGCCGAGGAGTCCCGCGGCCTGTACCACGCGGCCCTCGCGCACGGTGCGAACCACCTCGTGGTGCTCGTCGCGCAGGCGGCGCAGGCGCTCGAGGCGGCGGGCGTCGACCAGCCGGGCCGCGCGCTCGCCCCGCTGCTCGCGGCGGCGCTCGACGGCGCGACGCGAGGCGCGGACGCGGGCGCCGAGTCGGGCGCGGGCGCCGGGACCGGCGCCGTCCTCGGGCTCACCGGCCCGGTGGTCCGCGGCGACGTCGGGACGGTGCGCGAGCACCTGCGCGCCCTCGACGCGCTCGCGGCGACGAGCGACGCGGCCGACGTGCCGCCCACCTACCGGGCGCTCGGCCGGGCCGCCGCGGCCCGGGCGCGCGCGAGCGGCCGGCTCGACGAGGGCGCGGCGCGCGCGGTCCTCGACGCGCTCGACGACGCCTCCCCGGACGGCCCGCACGGCCCGCCCCGCGGGCCCCGGCCCGACGGCGACCAGGACCCGCACGACGACGAAGGAACAGCATGACCACCTCGCCCCGCCCGGACGTCCCGGGCGCCCCGGCCGCGCCGTCCGGCGCGACGGACCGCACCCCGCGCGTCGTCACGACGCGCGCCGACCTGCGCACGACCCTCGACGCGTGGCGCGCGGACCACCCGCGCGCGCGGCGCGTCGTCGTCATGACGATGGGCGCCCTGCACGCCGGCCACCTCGAGCTCGTGCGCCGCGCCCGGGCCGAGGCCGGGCCGGGCGGCCAGGTCGTCGTCACCGACTTCGTCAACCCGCTCCAGTTCGGGCCCGGCGAGGACTACGAGCGCTACCCGCGCGACGTCGCGGCGGACGTCGCGCTGCTCGCCGCCGCTGGCCCGGACGCGGCGGTCGACGTCGTGTTCGCCCCGGCCGCGGACGAGATGTACCCGGACCTCGCCGTGTCGGCAGGAGGCGCTGGCCCGGTCGTGCGCGTCACGTCGGGGCGGTTCGGCACGGTGCTCGAGGGCGCGTCGCGCCCGGGCCACTTCGACGGCGTGCTCACCGTCGTGCTCAAGCTGCTCCACCTCGTGCGGCCCGACGCGGCGGTGTTCGGCGCCAAGGACGCCCAGCAGCTCCTCGCGGTGCGCCGCATGGTCGCCGACCTCGACCTCGACGTGGAGATCGTCGCGGTGCCCACGGTGCGCGAGGCGGACGGGCTGGCGCGCTCGTCGCGCAACGCCTACCTCTCGTCCGCCGAGCGCGACGAGGCGCTCGCGCTCAGCCGGGCGCTGCGCGCGGGGGCCGACGCCGCCGCGTCGGGTGCGGACGTGCCCGCCGTGCTCGCCGCCGTGCGGGGAATCCTCGACGCCGCCGACGGTGTTGAGGTGGATTACGTGGCGCTCGTCGATCCCGCTACCGTGGAGGACCTGGCGCCCGGCGCCGTCGGGCCCGGGCTCCTCCTGGTCGCGGCACGCGTGGGCACCACCCGACTCATCGACAACGCGACCGTCGAGATCGCGCCCGCGACCCGGGCCGACGACCCCGCCGGCCGTTCCCCCGCACCTGGAGGTACCGCGTGACCGCGCCGACCCCGCCGAGCCCGCAGCGCCGCCCGGCGTCCCTGCAGCGCCCCATGATGATCGGCAAGATCCACCGGGCGACGGTGACCCAGGCCGACCTGCACTACGTCGGCTCGATCACCGTGGACGCCGACCTGCTCGACGCCGCGGACCTCTACCCGGGTCAGCAGGTCGACGTCGTGGACGTCACCAACGGCGCGCGCCTGACGACGTACGTCATCCCGGGGGAGCGCGGCGCGGGCCAGGTCTGCATCAACGGCGCCGCGGCGCACCTCGTGCAGCCGGGCGACGTCGTCATCCTCATCGCCTACGGCATGCTCGACGACGCGGACGCGCGGACCTACCTGCCGCACGTCGTGTTCGTGGACGAGCACAACCGGATCGTCGAGCTCTCGGACGAGCCGGGACTCGTGCCCGCGGGCCACGGCCTCGAGGCGAGCGGCCTGCCCTTCGCGCCGTTCCGCGAGGGCGCGGACGTGGTGCGCCCCGCGTGAGCACGCCCGGCGCCGCGGCGCCCGTGCTCGCCCGGACCCTCGCCGCCCCGGCGCCGGGCTGGACGACGACGGTGGACGCCGTCGTCGTCGGGTCCGGCATCGCCGGCCTCACCGCGGCGCTCGAGCTGCGCACGCGCGTGCCGCACGTCCTGCTCGTGACGAAGGGCGAGCTGTCGTCCGGGTCGACGGTCTGGGCGCAGGGCGGCATCGCGGCGGCGCTCGACCCCGAGGACTCGCCCGAGGCGCACCTCGCGGACACGCTCGTCGCGGGCGTCGGCGTGTGCGACCCCGCGGCGGTCGAGGTGCTCGTCACCGAGGGCCCGGCGCGGGTGCGCGAGCTCGTCGCGCGCGGCGCGAACTTCGACCTCGCGGCCAACGGCGACATCGCGCTCACGCGCGAGGGCGGCCACCACGCGGACCGCATCGCGCACGCGGGCGGCGACGCGACGGGCGCCGAGATCTCGCGCGCGCTCGTCGCGCAGCTCGACGCCGTGCGCAGCGACCCGGGCATCGAGGTCATCGAGAACGCGCTCGTGCTCGACGTGCTCACCGGCACGTCCTCCACCGGCACGCCGGACGGCCCGGTCACGCGTGCGTGCGGCGTCACGCTCCACGTGCGCGGCGAGGGCACGCGCGACGGCGTCGGCGCGGTCCTCGCGCGCGCCGTCGTGCTCGCCACCGGGGGAGTGGGCCAGGTGTTCCGCTCCTCGACCAACCCGCCGCAGGCGACGGGCGACGGGATCGCGGCGGCCCTGCGTGCGGGCGCGACGCTCGGCGACCTCGAGTTCGTCCAGTTCCACCCGACGGTCCTGTGGCTCGGGCTCGGCGCCAAGGGCCAGCTCCCGCTCATCTCCGAGGCCGTGCGCGGCGAGGGCGCGATCCTGCTCGACACCGACGGCCACCGGTTCATGCCCGCGCAGCACCCCATGGCCGAGCTCGCGCCGCGCGACGTCGTGGCGCACGCGATCGTGCGGCAGATGGCCGCGACCGGCTCGGACCACGTGCTGCTCGACGCGCGCCACCTCGGCGCGGACTTCCTGCGCTCGCGCTTCCCGACGATCACCGAGCGGCTCGCGGAAAACGGGCTCGACTGGACCGAGGAGCCGGTCCCCGTGGCGCCCGCGCAGCACTACCACTCGGGCGGCGTCGTGACGGACCTGCACGGCCGGTCGACGCTCGACGGCCTCTACGCGATCGGGGAGGTCGCGTGCACGGGCGTGCACGGCGCGAACCGGCTTGCGTCCAACTCCCTGCTCGAGGGGCTCGTGTTCGCGCACCGCGCCGCGCGGCAGGTCACCGAGCGCGTGGCCGCGGGCGAGCTGGAGCAGGTCGAGCCGGTCGACCGTCCCGGGCCGTCCGCGCTCGTGGCGGCGGCGGCGCGCTCGCGGATCCAGTCGATCGCCTCGGCCGGTCCGGGCGTGATCCGCGACGGCGACGGCCTCGCCGCGGCCGCGGCACGCCTCGCCGCGGTCCGCACCGACGCGCACGAGGCGAGCGACGTCGTCGCGCAGCCGCAGGCCGCGGAGTGGGAGACGACGAACGTGCACCAGGTCGCGACCGCGCTCACCGCGGCCGCCGCCCTGCGCACCGAGAGCCGCGGCGGGCACTTCCGCACCGACCACCCGGACACCGACCCGGCGTGGGAGCGCCGCGTCGTCGTGTCGCTCGACGCCGACGGGACGCTGCGCGTCCGGTGACGCGCGCGACGCTCCCCGCGGCCCGCACGGCGACCGCGGGACAGACCGGGCCGGGAGCGGGTCCGCCGTGACCGGAGGGTGGGCCGTGCTGGTCACGGGCCTCGCGCTCGTCGGGTGGGTCGTGCTCCTCGACGTCGTCGTGGACGCGGAACGCCGCCTCGCCCGGTGGTGGGTCGCGCGGGCCGGCCGCCGCGGCGCGTGGGCCGGGCCGTGGTCGTTCGCCGTGTCGCTCGCGGCGCTCGCGGGCTACGGACTGCTCGTCGCGCTCGGGGGCGCCGTGGGCAGGGCCGTGGGGAGCCCGGCGTGGGCCCTGGTCGTCCTCGTGCCCGCGCTCCTCGCGTACGCGCCGCTCGCCGTCGCGACCGCGCCGCTGACCCCCGGCCTGTACACGCGGTGGCGCGGCGAGCTGAGGGCGGCGGGCGCGGACCCGCGCCAGCAGCGGCGCATCGCGTGGTGGGCGGGGCCGCCGTCGCTGTTCGGGGTCGCCGCGCTCGCGCTGACGCTCGTCCCGCGGCTCGCGGGCTGACCACCCACGGCGACCGCGGCGCCGTCGGCGACGCCGCGAGCGGATACGGTGGGGCACCGTGAGCACCCCTGCCCAGCCCCGTCCCGAGCCCTCGTCCGACGCCCCGGCGCCGCGCGTCCCGACGCGCGTCGAGCCGGGCCTCGACCCGGCATGGGTCACCGAGACCGTCGCGCGGGCGCTCGACGAGGACCTCGGCGCCGCACCCGGTCGCGACGTGACGACGCAGGCGACCGTGCCGTCGTCGGCCACCGGCACCGCGCACCTCGTCGCGCGCGCGGACGGGGTCGTCGCGGGCCTCGTGGTCGTCGAGGAGGTGACGCGCCAGGTCGCCGAGCGGTTCGGGCTCCCGCGCGTCGAGGTCACGTTCGTCGCGTCCGACGGCGAGGCCGTGGGCCGGGGCCGCGTCCTCGCCGCGCTCACGGGCCCCGTCCAGGTGCTCCTGACCGCCGAGCGCACGCTGCTCAACCTCGCGAGCCGCGCGTCGGGCGTCGCGACGGCGACGCGTGCCTGGGCGCGCGAGCTCGCCGGCACCGGGGCCCAGGTCCTCGACACGCGCAAGACGACGCCCGGTCTGCGCGCGCTCGAGAAGTACGCCGTGCGTGCCGGGGGTGGGACGAACAAGCGCATGGGCCTGTACGACGTCGCGATGGTCAAGGACAACCACGTGGTGGCCGCCGGCTCGGTGAGCGCCGCGATCGACGCGATCCGCCGCACGTTCCCCGACGTGCTCGTGCAGGTCGAGGCGGACACGACCGCGCAGGCGCTCGAGGCCGTGTCCGCGGGCGCGGACTTCCTCCTCCTGGACAACATGCCCACGCCGGTGCTGGCCGAGACGGTCGCGGCCGTCCGGGCGCTCGAGGGCACGGACGGCGTGCCCGCGAAGGTCGAGCTCGAGGCGACGGGCAACCTCACGCTCGACCGGGCGCGCGAGGTCGCGGGCACGGGCGTCGACTACCTCTCCGTCGGCGCCCTGACCCACTCGGCCCCGATCCTCGACCTCGCGCTCGACCTGCTCCCCGCGCCGCCGTCGCGCTAGGGGAGCCCGAGCCGCCGGGCCCGGGAGCCCGTGCGCGGCGCCGGTAGAATCCTCGGGTGACCTCCCCCGCCGGAACCCCCTCTCCTGCCGTGCCCGATCCCGAGGAGCACGTCGACGACGTGCCCGAGCAGATGCAGGTCCGCCGCGAGAAGCGCGAGCGGATCCTCGCGCGCGGCGAGGACGCGTACCCCGTCTCCGTGCCCCGCACGCACACGATCGCCGAGGTGCGGGCCGCCTACGCGCACCTGGAGACCGGCGAGGAGACGCAGGACGAGGTCGGCGTCGCGGGCCGCGTCGTGTTCCTGCGCAACACCGGCAAGCTCTGCTTCGCCACGCTGCAGGACGGCGCCGGGAACCGCCTCCAGGTCATGCTGAGCCAGGCGGTCGTCGGCGAGGAGTCGCTCGCGGCGTTCAAGGCCGACGTCGACCTCGGCGACCACCTGTTCGCGCACGGCCGCGTCATCAGCTCGCGCCGCGGCGAGCTGAGCGTGTTCGCCGACGCGTGGCAGATCGCCGCGAAGGCGCTGCGCCCGCTCCCCGTGCTCCACAAGGAGCTGTCGGAGGAGGCGCGCGTGCGCCAGCGCTACGTGGACCTCATCGCGCGCCCGGCCGCCCGGGACACCGTGCGCCTGCGCGCCGCCGTCGTGCGCTCGATCCGCGAGAACTTCTGGGAGCGCGGATTCGTCGAGGTCGAGACGCCGATGCTGCAGACGCGTCCGGAAGGCGCCGCCGCGCGCCAGTTCGAGACGCACATGAATGCATTCGACATCGACCTGTTCCTGCGTATCGCGCCCGAGCTGTTCCTCAAGCGCGCGGCGGTCGGCGGCGTCGAGAAGGTGTTCGAGATCAACCGCAACTTCCGCAACGAGGGCGTGGACTCCACGCACTCGCCGGAATTCGCGATGCTCGAGGCGTACGAGGCGTACGGCGACTACGACACCATGGCGGTGCTCACCCAGGATCTCGTGCAGCGCGCGGCGCAGGACGCGCTCGGCACGACCCTCGTCACGCTCGCCGACGGGACGGAGTACGACCTCGGCGGTGAATGGACGCAGCTGAAGATGTACGACTCGCTGTCGGACGCGCTGGGCGAGGCCGTCACGCCGGAGACGTCGGTCGAGACGCTGCTGACCTTCGCGGAGAAGGTCGAGATCTCGTTCGACCCGAAGAACGTCAACCACGGCAAGCTCGTCGAGGGCCTGTGGGAGCACCTCGTGGGCGACCACCTCGTCGCCCCGACGTTCGTGCGCGACTTCCCCGTCGAGACCTCCCCGCTCACGCGCGACCACCGCACGGTGCGCGGCCAGGTCGAGAAGTGGGACCTCTACGTGCGCGGCGTCGAGCTCGCGACGGCGTACTCCGAGCTCGTCGACCCCGTCGTGCAGCGCCAGCGCTTCGAGGCGCAGGCCCTGCTCGCGGCGGCGGGCGACGAGGAGGCCATGCGCATCGACGAGGACTTCCTCACCGCGATGGAGTACGCCATGCCGCCGTCGGGCGGCATGGGCCTCGGCATCGACCGCCTCCTCATGGCGCTCACCGGCCTCGGCATCCGCGAGACCATCCTCTTCCCGCTCGTGAAGCCCGCGCAGCAGTAGCGCGCGGCAGACCTAGGATCGACAGCATGGACATCTGGCCCACCGTCGCGGCGCTGATCCCCTCGATCGGCGTCGGCGTGCTCTTCTACGTCGCGATGCGCGCGATCGTGCGCGCCGACCGCAACGAGCGCGCCGCGCTCGCGCGGCTGGACGAGGAGGAGGCGCGGGCCGCGGCGGCCCAGGCCGCCCCCGTCCGCGAGCCCTGATCGTCGGCCGGGCATTTCCGGGCCGGAAATCGACGGAACAAATGTACCGGCGTCCAAGAATGCACAGCGGATCACGGAAGAGCGACGCCCGCGGAACAGCGTGTCCAATTGACGCTCGCGTCGTCACGATGGCATCCTGGCGAGGACAATTCTTCCCGTGAGACGTGAGGTAACCACAGTGGCCCAGAAAGTCCAGGTAATTCTCGTCGACGACCTCGACGGTGGGGCGGCCGACGAGACCGTCACGTTCGCCCTCGACGGGGTCTCGTACGAGATCGACCTGAGCACCAAGAATGCGCAGGAGCTGCGCGACGCGTTCGCGTCCTGGGTCGGCAACGCTCGCAAGGTCTCCTCCCGCACGAGCACGACGCGCCCCGCCCGGCGCAGCGGCCGCTCGGCCGGCTCGGCGCGCGCGACGGAGGTCCGCGAGTGGGCGCGCGCGAACGGCTACACGGTCAACGACCGGGGCCGCATCTCGCAGGAGATCCAGGCGGCGTACGACGCCGCGCACTGACGCGTCCCGCACACCGCGCACGCCGGGGGCGCCCGGTCGACGAGCACCGTCGGCCGGGCGCCCTTTCGCGTCTCCCGCCGCGCCCGCTCCGTCGCCCCGCCCGGTGCCCGGGGCGGCGGCCCGGCGAACTAGGCTCGGGGCATGACCTCCGCGACCCGCGCCCTCTGGATCGGCACCTACCCGCACCCCACGGGAGGTCCGGAGGGGGTGTGGCGCGTCGAGCTCGACGCGGACGTCGTGGCGGGGACGGGGTCGTTCGTGGGCGGCGCGCCGGCCGCCCCGTCGCCCTCGGCGTCGTTCCTCGCGCTCGACGGGGCCACGCTGTACGCCGTCGGGGAGACCGAGTCGGGCTCGGTGTCGGCGTTCGCCGTCGGGCCCGACGGCGGCCTCGAGCGTCGCGGCGAGCCCGTCGCGACGGGCGGCTCCTTCCCGTGCCACGTCACCGTGAGCGGTGACGTGCTCGTCGCGAACTACGGGGACGGCGTCCTCACGGTCGTGCCGACGGCGGACGACGGCGCGTTCGAGGGGGCGTCCGACGGCGGCCCGCGCCGGCAGCGGCACGCGGGGACCGGCCCGGTCGCCGACCGCCAGGAGGGTCCGCACGCCCACTTCGTCGCGCCGCTCGCCCACCTCGGCGCCGCCGACGACGGCAGCGGTGACGTGCTCGTCGTCGACCTGGGCACCGACGAGCTGCGCCGGCACGACCCCGGCGCGCCCGACGGCACCGCGCCGCGCGTCGTCGCGACCTTCCCCCCGGGCACGGGCCCGCGGCACCTCGCGGCGCTCCCGTCGGGCCACCTCGTGGTCGTGGGCGAGTTCGACCCCGCCGTGTTCGTCCTCGCGCCCGTCGACGGCCCCGACGGCGCGCGCACCTACGACGTCGTCGCGCGCCACGACGCCACGCACGCTCCGGCTCCCGCCGACGGCGGGAACTACCCCTCGCACGTCGCGGTCACGGCGGACGGCACGCGCGTCCTCGTCGCGGTGCGCGGTGCCGACGTGCTCGCCGTGCACGCGGTGGAGCCCGGCGCCGAGGGCGGCGTGCCCGCCCTGCGCCACCTCGCCGACTCGCCCGTGGGCGGCGCGTGGCCGCGCCACTTCGCGGTCCTCTCCGGCGACGCGGGGGAGGGGGGTGAGGTGCTGCACGACCTCGTCGTCGTCGCGAACCAGAACGACGACCCCCTGATCGAGCGGGCCGTCGCGGCCGGCCCGGAGCAGCCGACGTCGAACCTCGCGCTGCTGCGCGTGCGCCGCTCGGACGGCGCGGCGCACGTGCTCGACGTGCTCGCGCTCCCGTCGCCGGCGTGCGTCGTGGAAGCCTGACCGCGGTGACCGCGCTCGAGCTGCCGGGGGGCGTCTCCCCGGACCCGGCGACCCCTCTGCGCGTCGCGATGCTCTCGGTGCACACGTCGCCGCTCGACCAGCCGGGCACCGGCGACGCGGGCGGCATGAACGTGTACGTCACCGAGCTCGCGCACGCGCTCGCGCGCCGCGGCACGCAGGTGGAGATCTTCACGCGCGCGACCGCGTCGAGCCAGCCTCCCGCCGTGGAGGTGTCCGACGGCGTGACGGTGCGCCACGTCGTCGCGGGCCCGTTCGAGGGGCTCGACAAGCACGACCTGCCCGGACAGCTCTGCGCGTTCACCGCGGGCGTGCTGCGCGCGGAGGCCCGGCACCGCGAGGGCTGGTACGACGTCGTGCACACCCACTACTGGCTCTCGGGCCAGGTGGGCTGGCTCGCGGCCGACCGCTGGGACGTCCCGCTCGTGCACACGATGCACACGCTCGCGCGCGTGAAGAACGCGGCGCTCGCGCCGGGCGACGCGCCCGAGCCGCTGGGCCGCATCATCGGCGAGGAGCAGGTCGTCGCCGAGGCGGACGCGCTCGTCGCGAGCACCGACGCCGAGGCCGAGGACCTCGTGCGCGACTACGCCGCCGACCCGGCGCGCGTGCACGTCGTCCCACCCGGAGTCGACCTCGACCTGTTCTCCCCGTCCCCCGGTGCGACGACGGGTGACGCGACGGCGCGCCGCGCGCACCGTCGCGGGCTGCGCGCGGACCTGGGGCTGCCCGTCGACGGCGGGCTCGTGCTCTTCGCGGGCCGCGTGCAGCCGCTCAAGGGGCCCGACGTCCTCGTCCGGGCGCTCGGCGTGCTCGCCGAGCGGGGTGAGCCCGTGCCGACGCTCGTCGTCCTCGGCGGGCCGAGCGGCCGCCCGACGGCCGTGCGCGAGCTCGAGGCGCTCGCCTACCAGGTGGGGGTCAGCGACCGGCTCGTGGTGCGCCCGCCCGTGCGGCGGGACGAGCTCGTGCGCTGGTACCGCGCGGCCGACGTCGTCGCCGTGCCGTCGCACAACGAGACGTTCGGCCTCGTCGCCGCCGAGGCCGAGGCGAGCGGGACGCCCGTCGTCGCGGCGGCGGTCGGCGGCCTGCGCACCGTCGTCGAGGACCAGGTGTCGGGCGTGCTCGTCCCGGGTCACGACCCGCAGACGTGGGCGCGCGTGCTCGCGGACCTGCTCGCCGACGACGCGCGCCTCGCCCGGTTCGGCGACGGCGCCCGGCGCGCGGGCGAGCGCTTCGGCTGGGACGCCGCCGCGCTGCGCATGCTCGACGTCTACGCGCAGGCCCGCAAGGTCCGCGCCGCGCGCTGAGCCCGCGCCCGGGCCGATCGGTCGTGCGTCAGGCGCCCGGCTCGGCGCGCTCCAGGACGAGGACAGGGATCTCGCGCGTCGTGCGCTCCTGGTAGTCGGCGTACGGCGGGTACGCCGCGACGGCGCGCTCCCACCACAGCGCCTTCTCCTCGCCGTGCACCTCGCGCGCGACGTAGTCGTGGCGCTCCGGCCCGTCCTGCAGCTCGACGCGCGGGTGCGCGAGCACGTTGTGGTACCAGACGGGGTGCTTCGGCGCGCCCCCGAGCGACGCGACGACCGCGTACGTGCCGTCGTGCTCGACGCGCATGAGCGGCGTCTTGCGGACCTTGCCCGTGCGGCGCCCGACGGTCGTGAGGACGACGACCGGCATCCCGTTCAGGGTCGTGCTGCGCGTCCCGCCGGACGACTCGTAGGCCTCGGCCTGCTGGCGTGACCAGGTGCTCGGGCTGGGTGCGTACTCTCCGTCGATCGGCATGTGAGCGGCAACGCGCGGGCCGCGCCGCCGATTCCCGGACCTTCGTCCCACGGCCGGCGGCGTCGGTCACCACCACGTGGGACGCCCGTGCCCGCGCGCCGGACGGTGCGGCAGGATGGAGCCATGACCTACACCCTCGTGCTGCTCCGCCACGGCGAGAGCGAATGGAACGCCAAGAACCTGTTCACCGGCTGGGTGGACGTCGCCCTGTCGGAGAAGGGGACCGAGGAGGCGAAGCGCGGCGGTCAGCTCCTCACCGAGGCCGGCGTCTCGCCCGACGTCGTGCACACCTCGCTCCTGCGCCGCGCCATCACGACGGCGAACCTCGCGCTCGACGCGGCGGACCGCCACTGGATCCCCGTGAAGCGGTCGTGGCGCCTCAACGAGCGTCACTACGGCGCGCTCCAGGGCAAGAACAAGAAGCAGACGCTCGAGGAGTTCGGCGAGGAGCAGTTCATGCTCTGGCGCCGCTCGTACGACGTCCCGCCGCCGGAGATCGAGCTCGGCTCGGAGTTCTCGCAGGACGCGGACCCGCGCTACGCCGACGCCCCCGTGGTGCGCACCGAGTGCCTCAAGGACGTGCTCGAGCGCGCCCTGCCGTACTGGGAGAGCGAGGTCGTCCCGGACCTCAAGGCCGGCAAGACCGTGCTCGTCGCCGCGCACGGCAACTCGCTGCGCGCGCTCGTCAAGCACCTCGACGGCATCTCCGACGAGGACATCGCCGGGCTCAACATCCCGACGGGCATCCCGCTGCTCTACGAGCTCGACGAGAACCTCGTCCCGGTCACCAAGGGCGGGCGCTACCTCGACCCGGAGGCCGCCGCGGAGGCCGCCGCCGCGGTCGCTAACCAGGGCCGCTGACCGCGCGACCCGCACGCACGACGACGGCCCGCCCCGGGAGCTCCGGGGCGGGCCGTCGTCGCGAGGTGGAGCCGCGTGCACCGAGGTGGGGGCCCGCGGGTTCGTTCTCGCTCGAGACCGGAGGCTCTCCCTCGCGGGCGGGCCGTGGCCCCGTCGTCAGGCGGTGGCGCGGGCGGGGCCCGCGGGCGCGCCGCGGTCGTCGGCGAAGTCGCCCGTGACGAGGTAGGTCACGCGCTTGGCGATCGACACGCCGTGGTCGCCGAACCGCTCGTAGTAGCGGCCCACGAGCGTCACGTCGACCGTCTCCTGCGGCGTGCCCGTCCACGTGCCGTCGAGCAGCGCCGTGAACGTGTCCTGGTGCAGCGAGTCGAGCAGGTCGTCGTCGCGCTGCACGTTCGCCGCGACGGTGAGGTCGCGCGTCGTGAGGAGCGTCGTCGTGCGCCGCGCGACCCGCACCGCGGCGTCGTGCATCTGCTCGAACGTCCGGTGCAGCGTCGGCACGACGGCGTGCGCCGGGTACCGTCCGCGCGCGACCTGCGCGATGTGGCGCGCCAGGTCGCCCATCCGCTCGAGCGTCGCGCTCATCCGCAGCGCGCTGACGACGACCCGCAGGTCGGTCGCCACGGGCTGCTGCTGCGCGAGGAGCAGGACGCAGCGCTCGTCGAGCTCGCGCTCGAGCGCGTCGATCGTCCGGTCGTCGCCGATGACCGACTGCGCGAGCTGGAGGTCCGCCGTGAGGAGCGCCTGCCCGGCGCGGTTCACGGCCGACTCGACCAGCCGGCTCATCTCGGCCAGGTCGTCGCCGACCTGCTTCAGCTCGGCCTCGAAGATCTCCCGCATCGCTTCCCTCTCGTCGTGACCGGCCCGTCCGGTCCGGTGACGGCGTGCGCGCCGGCACGCCGCACGGCGCCCGGGCACGCCGTAGGCTCCGGTCACGCTCGCAGGCCCGGTCGACCGCGCGGTGAACGGCAGGACGCGGCCAGGTGAACTCTTGGCGGCACGGGCCCCGCACGGCCCTCTCGCGGCCGGGACGACGCGTGCGCGACCGTACGCTGGACGCGTGGAAGCCGAGAGTCTGATCGAGGGCGCGACCGTGCTGCTCGCGGGCGTCGTGGGCGTGGTGGTGGGCGTCATCGCCGCGATCGCGTTCCGCGTGAGCGAGCGCCAGCAGCGCGCGGCCCGGCCGGAGCCGGCGCCCGAGCTCGACGAGGGTCTCGTGCGCGTGCTCGCGGTGCTGCGCTCGGCGGCCGTCGTGCTCGACGACGAGGGCGAGGTCGTGCGGGCCAGCCCGCCCGCGTACGCGCTCGGCGTGGTGCGCGGCGACGTGATCGCGCACGCCGCGATCCGCGACATGATCGACGACGTCCGCAAGGACGGCGTCATCCGCGACGAGGAGCTCGAGCTCCCGCGCGGCCCGGTCGGCCGCGGCACGGTGATGCTCCAGGTCCGCGTCGCCCAGGTGGGGCCGCGCAACGTGCTCGTGCTCGCCGAGGACCGGACCGAGGCACGGCGCGTCGAGGCGATCCGCCGCGACTTCGTCGTCAACGTGTCGCACGAGCTGAAGACGCCCGTGGGCGCGCTCGCGCTGCTCGCCGAGACGGTGCAGGACGCCGCGGACGACCCCGTCGCCGTCCGGCGCTTCGCCGCGCGCATGCAGTCGGAGGCGACACGGTTGTCCGCGCTCGTGCAGGAGATCATCGAGCTCTCGCGCCTCCAGGTCGCCGGCGCGCTCCAGGAGGTCACGGTCGTGCCCGTGCGCGGGGTGGTCGAGGAGGCCGTCGACCGCGCGCGCACGACCGCGCAGGGCAAGGGCATCACGCTCACGACGGGCGGCGAGCTCGACGCCGCCGTCTACGGCGACCACAACCTGCTCGTGACCGCCGTCCGCAACCTGCTCGACAACGCGGTCGCCTACTCGGGCGAGAACACGCGCGTCGGGGTGGGCGTGACGCGCTCGGGCGACCTCGTCGAGATCGCCGTCGTGGACCAGGGGATCGGCATCGCGGCGGACGAGCAGGCGCGCGTCTTCGAGCGGTTCTACCGCGTGGACCCGGCGCGCTCGCGCGACACCGGGGGCACGGGCCTGGGGCTGAGCATCGTCAAGCACGTCGCGGCCGACCACGGCGGCGAGGTCACGATGTGGTCCGAGCCGGGGCGCGGCTCGACCTTCACGCTGCGCATCCCGGCCGCGGGGGAGACCGCGCCGGCCGAGGCGGACCAGCGGGGGCAGGACGACGAGCGGCAGCCCGTGGAGGCCGCCGCACCCGACGACGGACAGGACGAGGAGGTAGACGCGTGACGCGCATCCTGGTGGTGGAGGACGAGGAGTCGTACCGCGACCCGTTGACGTACCAGCTGCGGCGCGAGGGCTTCGACGTGGTGGAGGCCGCGACGGGCACCGAGGCGCTCGAGCGGTACGACGCGGACGGGGCCGACCTCGTGCTCCTCGACCTCATGCTCCCCGGCCTGAGCGGCACCGAGGTGTGCCGCGAGCTGCGGCAGCGCGGGGACGTCCCCGTCATCATGCTCACCGCGAAGGACTCGGAGATCGACAAGGTCGTGGGCCTGGAGCTGGGCGCCGACGACTACGTGACCAAGCCGTACTCGTTCCGCGAGCTGCTCGCGCGCGTGCGCGCCGTGCTGCGCCGCAAGGGCGGGGAGAACGGGGGCGAGCCCGCCGGGGACGGCGCGCTCGAGGTCGGTCCGGTGCGCATGGACGTCGAGCGCCACACGGTGAGCGTCGACGGGCAGGTCGTGCCGTTCCCGCTCAAGGAGTTCGAGCTCCTCGAGCTGCTCCTGCGCAACGCCGGGCGCGTGCTCACGCGCGGGCAGCTCATCGACCGCGTGTGGGGCACGGACTACGTGGGCGACACCAAGACGCTCGACGTCCACGTCAAGCGCATCCGGTCGAAGATCGAGCCCGAGCCCGCGAGCCCGCGCTACCTGCTCACGGTGCGCGGCCTGGGGTACAAGATCGCGGACGGGGTGGGCCAGGCCTGACGCCGCCCGACCGGCCCGCGCGGCGCGCGCACGGCCCCGGCACGTCCTGCGAGGACGGCCGGGGCCGTCGTCGTCGGGCGGCACGGAAGGTCTGTGCACTGTTCATCCGTCGTTCACCCGCTCTCGGGCGGCGCGTCACCCGGCGCTCCTAGCGTCGGGCTCGTCACCGGCGCTCGCTGGTGCACGAGACGCTTGAACAGGATGGAACGACACGTGAAGCTCAGCCGAATCTCCCGTGCTGGATCCGCCGTCGCGATCGGCGCGCTCGCGCTGACCCTCGCCGCGTGCGGGTCGGACGACCCCGTCGGCGGCGCCGGCGGCGACGCCACCGGCCCGGCCGACGGCTCGTCCGAGACCGCGAGCGACCTCAGCGGCGAGCTCAACGGCGCCGGGGCGAGCTCGCAGGAGTCCGCGATGGAGGCGTGGCGCGCCGGGTTCCAGAGCGCGAACCCCGACGTCACGGTGAACTACGACCCCGTCGGCTCCGGCGGCGGCCGCACCCAGTTCCTCGAGGGCGGGGTCGCGTTCGCCGGCTCGGACGCGGTGCTCAAGGACGAGGAGATCACGCAGTCGCAGGCCGTGTGCGGCCCCGACGGCGCGATCGACCTGCCGGTCTACGTCAGCCCGATCGCGATCATCTACAACCTGCCGGAGGTCGCGGAGCTCAACCTCGCGCCGGCCACCATCGCGGGGATCTTCAACGGCACCATCACGCGGTGGGACGCCCCGGAGATCGCGGCCGACAACCCGGGCACGACGCTCCCCGACCTCGCGATCACGCCGGTCCACCGCTCGGACGAGTCGGGCACGACCGAGAACTTCACCGAGTACCTCGCCGCGACGGCGGGCGACGCCTGGGGCCACGAGCCGAGCGGCGACTGGCCGACGCAGGGCGGCGAGTCCGCGCAGGGCACGTCGGGCGTCGTGCAGACCGTCCAGGGCGGCGAGGGCACCATCGGCTACGCCGACGCCTCGAAGGCCGGCGACCTCGGCACCGCGAAGATCAAGGTCGGCGAGGAGTGGGTCGCGTACTCGCCCGAGGCCGCCGCGAAGGTCGTCGACGCGTCGCCGCGCGTCGAGGGCCGCGCCGAGCACGACATCGCGGTCGAGCTGGACCGCACCACGACGGAGGCCGGCGCCTACCCGCTCGTGCTCGTCTCGTACGCGATCGCGTGCACGAGCTACGAGGACGAGGCGACGGGCGACCTCGTCAAGGCGTTCCTCACCTACCTCTCGAGCGAGGAGGGCCAGGCGGCCTCCGCGTCGGCCGCGGGCAGCGCGCCGATCTCGGAGGACCTGCGCACCGACGTCCACGCCGCGATCGAGGCCATCACCGTCGGCACCGTCGGCTGACGACCCGCGGACGCCAGGGGCGGGGGGGGCGGCGGGCCCCCCCCCCCCCCCCCCCCCGGCCCGCCCGCGGGCCCCCGCCCCCCCCCCCCCCGCCCGGCGGGCGCGGCGGGGCGCCCGGCCCGCCGGCGGGGGGGGGGGGGTCCCCGTGGGGGGGGGGGGGCCCCCCCCCCCCCGCGGGGGGGGGGGGGCCCCCCCCCCCCCGGGGGGGGGGGGGCCCCCGGCGGGGCTCAGCCGCGCACGGCGAGGTCGACCCAGACGAGCCGGTGGTCGCTGCTCGGGAACGGGAAGACGCCGGTCAGTCGCGACAGCGGGTCCGCCTGGACGGGCCAGAACACCCCGGCGTCGCGCACGCGCAGGTCGCGCGACGGCAGCACGTAGTCGGCGCGCAGGTTGCCCGGCGCGGTGTCCGCGAAGTCGGCGGTGTCGAGCGCCGGGTCGCCCCGGTGGGTCGCGTTCGCGCCGCCCTGGAGCGCCGCGGCCTCGACGGCGCCCGCCGAGCGGGGCGCCGGGTCCTGGACGCGCGGGTGGTCGAGGAGCTGGTCGATCGCGGCCTCCACGGAGTCGCCGTCGAGCGGGTCGGCGTTCTGGTCGCCGAGGACCACGAAGCTCTCGCCCGGGTGCAGCCCGCCGCGGCGGCCCGCGTCGTCGTACACGTAGCGCGACGCCTTGCCCGGGGTGACGTAGTCCGCCCAGAACCGGATCTCGTCGTGGTTGCGCCGACCGTTGCGGTCCTCGGGGCCGTCGAACGTGGGCGGCGTCGGGTGCGACGCGAGCACGTGCACGGTCTGGCGGCCCACCCGGACCGGCACGTCCCAGTGCGACTTGCTCGACAGCCGCACGACCTCGAGCTCCTCGGGCGTGAACCAGTCGGCGGGCTCGGGCGTCGCCGGGTCGTCGGGGAGGAGCGCGCCGGGCATGTCCTTCCACAGGAAGTGCTGGAACGTGCGGACGCCGCGCGTGTCGATCGGGTACCGCGAGAGCACGACCATGCCGTACTGGCCCTCGAAGTCGCCGAACCCGAACGCGTCGTCGCCCCCGCCGACCGTGCCGTCGTCGTCGAGGTCGAACCCGCTGGGGACGCCCGTGTTCGACGGCGCCACGTAGGCGTACGGGTAGTCGATCGGCTGCGCGCCGCCCTGGGGCACCTCGAGGTAGTGGTCGCGGAACAGGTCGACGGCGCGGTGGTCGGGGACGTGGTCGAACTCGTTGAGGAGCACGACGTCGGGCCGCGTGCGCTGGAGCACCTCGGCGATCGTCGCGGCCTGCGGGTCGTCGGGGGTGGACAGGTCCGCCTCGAGCTCGCCCGCGGCAGCGCGGTTGAGGCTCGCGTTGTACGTGGCGACGCGCAGCGTGCCGTGACCGTGACCGTGACCGTGACCGTGACCGTGACCGTGACCGTGACCGGGCCCGTGGGCGTGGCCGTGACCGGGCCCGTGGCTGTGGCCGGGACCGTCGCCGTGCGCGAGGGCGGGGCCCGCCGCGGCGGCGCCGGTGCCCAGCGCGAGGGCCGCGGCCAGGACGGGGACCAGGACGGTCCGCGCGCTGCGGGGGAGGGAGTGGGGTGCAGGTCTCGTGGACACGGGTGGCTCCTCGTCGTCGGTGACGGGTGGGCGTCGAGAGGTTCCCGGCCACCGTACGCACGTGCGTCCGCGCACGGAAGGTCCCCGGGACGCCCACCGGGCCTGCCGACGTGGGCGGCCGGTGGGAGCCTGAGGTATGGACACCACGCCGTCCCGACCCGTCCGCACCTACCCGCACGGCGTCCCCTGCTGGGTGGACACCGAGCAGCCCGACGTCGACGCCGCCCTCGCGTTCTACGGCGCCCTCTTCGGGTGGGACTTCGAGGAGAAGCTGCCGCCCGGCGCGGGGGAGCGGTACGTCGTCGCGTCCCTGGAGGGGCAGGACGTCGCGGCCGTCGCGTCGGGCCAGGGTGCGCCGGAGTGGATCACGTACGTCGCGGTCGACGACGTGGACGCCTCGTCCCGCGGCGTCCCGGACCTCGGGGGCGAGGTCCTCGTCGAGCCGACGACGATCGGGCCGCCGGGGCGCATGGCGGTGGTGTGCGACCCGCAGGGGGCGACGTTCCGGCTGTGGCAGCCCGGCACGCGCCTCGGCGCGCAGCGCGCCAACGACCCGGACACCTGGAACTTCAGCGTGCTGCACACGCCCGACCTCGCGCGGGCGCTGCACTTCTACGGCCCGCTGCTCGGGTGGGAGGTGGACCCCGACCTCGGCGCGGGGATGGCGCGCGTCGAGGGGTACGGCGACCACCTCGCCCGCACGGTCAACCCGGAGATCGACACGCTCCAGGCCGGGGCCCCGCCGGGGTTCCGGGACGTCGTCGCGGGCGTGCTGGAGGAGCCCGGCCCGGCGCGCCACACCGTGACGTTCGCCGTCGCGGACCGCGACGCCTCCGCCGCGGCGGCCGAGCGGGCGGGCGGCGTCGTCCTCTCCACGGCCGTCACGGAGTGGACGCACGACGCCGAGGTCCGCGACCCCCAGGGCGCGACGTTCACGCTGTCGCAGTTCACGCCGCCGGAGGGCTTCTGAGCGCTCGCATCCGCCTGATGGGCGCGTGCGTGCGGCGGGCGGCGGTCGGGCATCATGACGCCCGTGAACGTCGTCACGCGCGCCCCGCACGACCAGGTCCTCGATCGTGTCCGCGCCGCGCACCTCGCGCTCGCGGCGCGGAGGCGGTTCCTCGCCGACGCGTGAACGGGCCCGCCCCCGACCGCTGCAGCAGCCGGGAGCGGGCCTCGCGCGCCGCCCTCCGGCGGCAGGTGTGGTCAGCGGCCGTCGAGGTGGTCGATCTCCTCGAGCAGGCGCTCGCGCGCCGCGGTGTCGTCGACGAACCGCTCGACGACCCGCCGCACCGTCGCCCAGCGGCCCGCGTCGACCGCGGTGAGTGCGGAGCCGAGCTGGCCGGGCGGCAGGTCGTGCTGCGCGAGGCGCGCGCGCAGACCCTCCGGGGTGACCGTCACGACGACGGTGCGCTCCGCCGTCGCCTCGCCGCCGGCGCCCCGCGCGGTCGCGGTCACCGTGTGCTCGCCGAGCGCGAGGCCCGCCGCCGGGACGGTAGCCCCGTTCTCGACGGGCTCGCCGTCGAGCGTCAGGGCCACCTCGTCCGCGTCGGTGGTGCTGGCGGCGACGACGAGCGTGCCGCCGCGCTCGACCTCGGCGCCCTCGGCGGGGCTCACCACCGTGACGGTGGGCTCGGGGGCCGGCGCCTCCTGGGCGCGCCCCTCCTTCCAGCCGATGAACGCCCCGGCGCGGTCGGTGATGACGCCGTCGACCCCGATCTCCGTGAGCCGCGCCCAGTCGGCCGCCGAGTTCACGGTGTACGGCATGACGGCGATCCCGGCAGCGTTGAGCTCGGCCACGACGTCCGGCCGCTCGAGCAGCGCGCTCGCCGACGGGTTGTACATGACCGCCCCGAGGTCCCGGGCGACGGCGACCGGGTCGGCGTCGAGCGCGCCGCGCAGGAGACCGCGCGGGATCTGCGGGGCGTGCTCGCGGGCCGCGCGCAGGGCGTCGACGTCGAACGACTGGAGGACCACGCGGTCCTCGAGCCCGGCCTCGACCACCATGTCGACGACGCGCTCGACCTCGGCGGACGTCTCGGGGCCCTTGATCTCCAGGAGCAGGGTCGACGAGCCGGTCTCCAGCAGGTCGAGCACCTGCGCGAACGTGGGCAGGCGCTGCCCCGCGAACGCGGGCGAGAACCACGCGCCCGCGTCGAGCGCGGTCACGTCGGCGCCCGGCAGCACGGCGACGTCGCCCGTGCCGTCGGTCGTGCGGTCCACGGTCTGGTCGTGGAGGACCACGGGGACGCCGTCCGCCGTGGTGTGCACGTCGATCTCGACGTACTCGGCGCCCGTGCGCATGCCCGACGCGACGGCCGCGAGCGTGTTCTCGGGCGCGACGGACGAGTAGCCGCGGTGCGCGACCGTGACCGGGAGCTCGCCCTCGTCGCCGACGTAGGACGCGGGCTCGATCTCCGTGACGGTCACGTCGTCGACGCTCACCGTCGCCCCGGCCGTGACGAACCCCAGCGCGCCGTCGCGCGACCGGTCGATGCGGCCCTCCAGGACCGTCGTCCCGTCGAGCGCGTACGTGACCGCCGCGCCCTGCACCTCGACGGACAGGTGCACGTCGCGACCGGTCGCCGCGTCCCGCCCGGCCGACCCGGTGTACGGGACGTTCCACGCGTCCGCGGCGGTGCGCTGCGCGATCTCCACGCCGTTGTGCGCGGTCGTGGTGCTGCGCAGCACCGCCTGCCACCACGGGGTGGCGCCGTCGGGCGCGACGTCGAGGATCGCCCCGGCCCAGCGCGTCGCGTTGTCGACGCTCTCGAAGCGCAGCGTCGCGTCGAGGCGGTAGTTCCGCGCCGCCTGCCCGAACACGATGCGCGCGGGCGACGACCCGTCCGGGGCGTCGCCGACGAGCCGGCCGTCGCGCACCTGCCAGTCGCCGAGCACCGGCGTCCAGCCGTCGGGAAGGGTGTCGCCGTCGAACGTCTCGGCGAGCAGCACGTCGCCCGGCTCGGCGGCGGCCGGGGCGGCGAGGGGGACGGTCGCGGTCGTCGCCGCGGCGGCGACGAGCGTGCTCGCGAGCAGCGTGCCCGCCAGCGCGGCGGCGGTGCCGCGCGCGGCGCGGCGTCGGGTGGTCGTCATCGGGTCCTCCGAACGTCGGGTCGGTTGCCCCGGCGACCCTAGGAACGCCGCGTTGCGCTCCGATGGACGCCGGGCGACGCCGGAGCGACGGACACGTGACGGGACGCCGCCCCCTGTGGCGTCCTCCCGAGCGTCACCCGCGGGGCGCGGGCTCGCGCGTCAGCAGGCGCGCGACGTCGTCGCCCGCCCGCAGGAGCGCGAGGGTGCGTGCGGCGATCGCGTCGAGGCGCGCGTCGAGGGCGGCGAGCGGGTCGGCGACGTCGAGCCGCCGCAGCGCCTCGACCGTGCGGCGCACGTCCGGGACGCGGTACCCGGCGCTGCGCAGCGCGGCGACGACCCGGGCCTCGCGGACGGCGGGGGGCGGGTACCGGCGCGCCGACACCGCGCCGGACCGGGTCGCCACGCGCTCGGGCGCGACGAGGCCCTCGCGCTCCCAGAAGCGCAGCGTCGACGCGCGCACGCCGAGCGCCGCGGCGAGCTCCGTGATCGTCAGCACCGCGCCGTCGTCCTGGACCGACCGCGGCGTCGCGTCGCCGGAGCCCGTCGCCGCGCCCTCCGCGCGGATCGCGAGGAGCGCGCGCCGCGCCGCGAGCGCCTCGTCGCGCTCGCGCGCGAGCGTCACGTGGAGGGCGGAGACGAGCGCGGTCGCCTCGTCGAGGGGCAGCGAGCGCGCGTCGCGCAGGACGCGGCGCGCGACGACCGGCCCGACGGCGGCCGCGAGCCCCCGGTAGGCGCGCAGCGCGAGCACGTGCTCGTCGCCGAAGGCCCGGTAGCCGTTCGCGGACCGGTGCGCGGGCGGCAGGACCCCGAGGGCCTCGAGGTCGCGCACCTGCTGGACGGACCAGCCGGACGCGCGCGCGACGTCGGACGTCCGCAGCGACCCGTGCACCGCTCCCGTCACCGGCTCCTGACCCACGCCCACGTCCGAACCCTCCACAGGCACTTCAAGCACACACTCGAACCATGAGTATGGAGCAGATCCTCGCCACGGTCCGGTCGTTCGACGGCGTCCTCGTGCTCTCGCCCGGGCCCGGGAGCGCGTTCCCCGACGTCGCATGGGGCGACCACTTCTTCTACTACGCGCCGGACGGCGAGATCCCGCACGGGCAGCCGTACGGGACGGTCGTCACGAAGGACTACCCCGACGACGAGGCGTCGCACCTCGGCGGTCCGGACGGCCGCTGGAGGGTCAACGTGCACGTCGGGCGCGAGCGGTTCCGTGCGCTCGTCGGCTCCTACCCGCGCGACGGCGAGGCGGCGGAGGTCGCGGAGACCGACGTCGTCGTGCCGCACCCCGTCTACGGCGCGCTCGGCTGGGTGGCGGTCGTGAACCCGGGTGAGCGCACGACCGGCGTCGTCCTCGACCTGCTGCGCGCCGCGCACGACGACGCGCGGGCGCGGACCGTGCGGCGCGCCGGCGGCTGAGGGGCGTGACCAGCCGCGCCGGGCGTCGTCAGACCCGGCGCACGAGCAGCTGGCCCGGCCAGTCCCGCACGGTGAAGGGCTCCGTCGGCTCGAAGCCCTGCGCGCGGTAGTAGGCGACGAGCCGGCCGTCGTTCCCCGCGTAGCGGTCGACGCGCAGCCGCGCCAGGCCGCGCCCGGCCGCGAGGCGCGCGGCGTCGTCGAGCAGCGTGGCGCCCGCGCCGCGCGCCGCCGGCCCCGACGCCGCGACGAGCACCTGGACGTAGAGCTCCGGCTCGTCGGGCGCGGGCACGTAGTCGTGGTGGTCGCCCAGCACGACGAACGCCTGCACGCGGCCGTCGCGCTCGGCCGCACGGACCTCGCTCTCGGCGCACCGGCGCCGCACCTGCTCGACCCGCCGGTCGCTCGTCGAGAACGGCTCGGCGCCCCACTGCCCGGTCCAGCCGCGCGCGGCGAGCCACGCGACGCGCTCGTCGAACAGCGCGAGGAGCGCGTCCGCGTCGTCGGGGCCGCCCGCGCGGACGACGAACGGGTGGTCGGGTGTCGGGGTCGCTGCGGTCACGCCCCGAGTGTGCGGCACGCCGGCCGGTCGCCGCACCGGTGCGTCGTCACGCCGGGACGGCGGCGCCCGCCGGGGCGGGGCGCGTGGCGCGGTGGCCGTGCCCCGCGACGTCGACGCCGGCCGTGACGACGCGCGCGACGCCGTCGGTCACCTCGATCGTCGACACCGACGCGTTCGGGAGCGCGACGAGCCCCGACGGGTCGATCGTCGCGAGCCACGCGCCGAGCGTGAG
Organism: Cellulosimicrobium composti; assembly: GCF_010287905.1. Lineage (NCBI taxonomy): Bacteria > Bacillati > Actinomycetota > Actinomycetes > Micrococcales > Promicromonosporaceae > Cellulosimicrobium > Cellulosimicrobium composti. The sequence goes on along the minus strand of NZ_JAAFAN010000027.1, from coordinate 7,862 downwards.
CCCGTGACCGACGACGAGCACGTGGCGGTCGCACGCGGCGCCCGGTCGCGAGGCGTCGTCGTGCGCGGCGACGACCCGTGCGGACACGGCGCGGACGCGCGCCATGAAGTCCGCGCCGCGCTCTCCGCCGCCGACGCCGGGGTGCGTCCCGGCGAGCATGCGCGGCACGAGCTCGGCCCATGGCTCGACCGCGTCGAGGACCGCCTCCGGGCGACGCTCGAACGACCCGAACGACAGCTCGCGCAGGTCGGGGTCGACCGTGAGCGGCAGGTCGGGGTGGTGCCGCAGGATCTCCATCGCCGTGAGGACGGCCCGGCCCTGCGGCGAGCAGTAGGCGGCGTCGAGGTCGTACCGCGCGAGATGCTGCGCCGTGACACGCACGCCCGCGCGCCCCGTGCGCGTGAGGGGCGAGTCGCACGACCCCTGCAGGTGCCGCCGCGCGTTGAGGTACGTCTGCCCGTGCCGCACGAGCGTGATCGTCAGGGTCATCGCCGTCGTGCCCTCTCCGGTCGTCCCGGTCCGCTGGTCGGGGCCGACGCTACGGCTCCGGGGTGTCGCGACGGCGACGCGCGGGTGGCGTGCGCGTGGCGGTCCCGGGAACGTCCGGCGCCGGCGTCAGGCCGAGGCACCGACCTCGTCGCGTGCCCGGACGTCCTGCGGCGCAGCGTCGGGCTCGGCCGGGCCTGCGGCCGCCTCTGTTTCAGGGGCGTCGGCGCTCGCGGGCGCCGTGTCGTGGGCGTCCTGCCCCTCCGGCCGACGCACGGGCGCGGGCCACGGGTCCTCCGCGGGCTCCGGCGCCACGTCCGGGCGGGTGCCCGCGGCGCGGTGCACGAGCGCCGCGAACGGCGCCACGACGACGCCGCACACCAGGCCCCAGGCGAGGCCCGCCTCCAGCACGGGCAGGGCGCGCCCGGCGTCGGGCAGGACGCCCCCGGCCTGCACGGTCGAGACGACGACGGGCACCGCGGCGGCGAGCGCCGCCCCCGCCGAGCACGCGAGCCAGACGGCGAGCACGAGCGCGCCCGTGCCCTCGACGGGTGGGAGCCGTCGCGCGGCGAGCGCCGTGAGGACCGCGACGACGAGCCCCACGCCGAGCGGCAGCGCGAGGTGCACCGGGTCCGCGAGGAGCGCGTCGACGTCGACGGCGAGCCGCGCCGACGGCAGCAGCACGACGTCGCGCGCGACGCCCCACGGCGACTGCGCGTCGGCCGCGCCCGGGAGCAGCGTGCGCCCGACGCCGGCGGCCGCCCAGAGCACGCCTGTCGTCGTGCCCGCTGCGAGCGCCGCGGGCCAGGCCCGCACGGTCGCGGGCGCGCGCGTGTGCCGGGTGCCCGCGGGGTCGTCGCGGCGGTCGGTCAGGGCCCGCGTCACGGCGACGGCGAGGGCGACGAGCGGTCCCTCGACGAACCCCCACCAGCCGCCGAGCGCGGTCGCGACGAGCTCGGTCACGGTGTCCGCGCGCCACGGCAGGGTCACGCCCGAGAACCACGAGGCGGTCGCGGCGAGCGCGGACGCGGCGACGACGGCGAACCAGACGGCGAGGAACGTCGCCCACCGGCCCGTTCCGGCGGGCAGGCGCCGCAGCGCGAGGTGCGTCCCGGCCGCGACGAGCGCGCCCGCGAGCGCCGCCGCGAGCAGCGTGCTCCCGGAGACCGGCCCGCCGCCCGCGACGCCGGTCGGGTGGGGGAGGACGGCGCGCACGAGGGCGCCCGGCAGGACGTCCGACGCCCCGGACAGCCAGTCCCCGACCCGGCCCGTGACCACCCACAGGACCGCGGTGAGCGCTCCGGCGACGACGACGGAAGGGACTGTCCTCGATGACGGCATCCTGCGAGGGTAGTGGCCCGACGTCGCGCCCCGCACCGCCCGGTCGGGGCGGGCTGTCATCCCCGGGGCACTGCCGGACATCCCCTTACCGAGCGCCGCGAGGGGCGGCGCCGAGGGACGAGACAGGAGAGCGGATGTCCCCACCCCACGAGGCGGCGGCGCGCGAGCGCCTCGACCGCCTGTACCGCGACCACGCGCGGTCGGTGTACCGGTGCGCGGCGACGCGGCTGCGGCCGCAGGACGCCGAGGACGTGGTGTGCGAGGTGTTCGTCGTCGCGTGGCGGCGCATCACCGAGATCCCGGAGCACGAGCTCGGCTGGCTCCTGCGGGTCACGCGCAACGTCATGGCGAACCACCTGCGTGCGGGCTCGCGCCGCGCGGCGCTCGTGCGCCGCGTGACGGGCGTCCACCCGCCGAGCGTGCCCGACCACGCGCCGGACGTCGTGGGCAGGGACGCGGCGGAGCGCCTGCTGGCCCGCCTGCCCGCGCGGGACCAGGAGGTGCTGCGGCTCCTCGTGCTCGACGACCTGTCGGTGCCCGAGCTCGCCGAGGCCCTCGGGTGCCGGCCGAACACCGCGTCGGCCCGGGTGCGCCGGGCCAAGCAGCGCCTCGCGCGCCTCTACGCCGAGCAGGACCAGGCGGCAGCGCCGCCGGAGCGACGGGCCGCGCCGGCACCGGCGCCGCTCGCCGCCGTCACGACCCCCGCCACTCCCGGAAGGACGACGCCATGACCGACCCGACCACCGACCCGATCCACCGCCTGCGCTCCGAGGCCGGGCCCGACGCCGGCGCCCCGTCCGACGCGGTCCTCGCCGCGGTCCACGCCCGGACCGCGGGGGAGCGGCCCGGGCACGTCTCGCGCCGTCGCCGCGCCGTGGGGGTCGGTGCCGTGGGGGCCGTCGGCGTGGGCGTCCTCGCCGCGGGCGCGCTCGTGCTCCCCGGCCTCGGTGGCGGTGGCGCGCCCGGGGGCGGCACCGGGCCCGTCGCGGCGCCGTCGCCGAGCGTGGAGGTGCGCGACGGCGTCGTCGGCGTGGACCCGGACGAGCTCGGGACGGTCCAGGCGGTCGCGTACGTCGAGCGGGCGCGCACCGCCGTCGAGGAGGTCGACCTGGCGACCCTCGTGCTCGAGGTCGAGTCCTCGTTCGGCGTCCAGCACCCGGGCGACGCCGCGCTCGACACCTCCGTCACGCGCGACATCACCGCCGGTGACGGCAGCGCGACGCGGTGGGTCCAGGAGGAGGACTCCGCGTCCTCGGCGGGGGCCGGGCTGGCGGGCGTCGAGGAGGTCAAGCACGCGGACCCCGCCGGCCCCGAGGGGCAGACGACGTACTGGTGGGTGAGCCCGGGCGACGGCGTCTACACGCGGTTCACGGTGCCGGCCGAGAACTGGGACGACGTCCAGGAGGGCACCATCCGGCAGCAGCTCACCGAGCGGATCGCGGACCTCGCGGCCCAGATGGAGACCGTCCGGGGGCTCGCCGACCGGGAGGACGTCGTGACGAGCGGGCCCGAGGCGCGGACGGTCGGGGGGCGCGCGGCGACGTGCTTCGAGCTCGCGGGTGAGGGCTCCGCGGGGACGGCAGGGGGCCCGGAGGCGGGGATGCCGGAGACCGTGGACTGGACGCGCGAGGCGTGCTTCGACGACGAGACGCACCTGCCGCTCTCGGACGAGCGCAGCGAGCGGTACGTGCTCGACGACGCCTCGGAGCCGAGCCTCGTGGTCACGACGGCGCGCTACACGTGGCACCCGCGCGACGAGGCGTCGCTCGCCCTCCTCGAGCCGTCGACCGACGGGCTGCGCGAGGTGTCGCAGGACGAGTACACGCGCCTGACGAGCTGACGAGCTGACGGGCCGACGGCTCGGCGGCCGGGCCGCGACGACCGACGCCGCGGGGTGCGATGAGTTCACGCGCCCCGCGGCGTCGGAACGTCCAGGACCGCGGCCACCCGGCGCGGCGCACCGAGCGGAGGACGCCCATGAGCGACCGCAAGACCCACACCCTGGACGTGCCCGGAGCCGTCCTCGCGTACGACGTCCGGACGCCGGACGCGGCGGCGGACGTGCCGCCCCTGGTCGTCGTGGGCTCGCCGATGGCCGCGTCGGGGTTCGAGCAGCTCGCGGGGCTGATCGACGACCGGGTCGTGGTGACGTACGACCCGCGTGGCGCGGAGCGCAGCACGCTCGACGCGGACGGCGAGGTGTCGGTCGAGCGGCACGCGGACGACCTGCACGCGGTCGTCGCGGCGCTCGGCCTCGGGCCGGTGGACGTGCTCGGGTCGAGCGGGGGCGCGGTGGCCGGGCTGTCGTGGGTCGAGCGCCACCCGGGCGACGTGCGGACGCTCGTCGCGCACGAGCCGCCGGTGACGCCGGTCCTCGAGGACGCGGAGGTCGCGACGGCGGTGCAGGCGGACATCGTCGAGACCTACCGCCGCGAGGGCTTCGGGCCGGCGATGGCGAAGTTCGTCGCGCTCGTCAGCCACGTCGGCCTGCTTCCCGCCGACTACCTCGACCGGCCGGCGCCCGACCCGGCGACGTTCGGCTTCCCGACGCAGGACGACGGCTCGCGCGACGACCTCCTGCTGGGCCGGAACCTCGCGACCATGCCGTCGTGGTCGCCCGACGTGGACGCGCTGCGCGCCTCGGGGACGCGCGTCGTGCCCGCGGTGAGCGCGCAGGGGGAGGGGACGCTCGCGTGGCGGGGAGGCGCCGCGGTGGCCGCGCTCCTCGGCGTCGAGCCGGTGACGTTCCCCGGCGACCACGGGGGCTTCATGGTGAGCGAGTGGTCGCCGCACAACGACCCGGCCGCGTTCGCGGAGACGCTGCGGCAGGTGCTCGCCGGGTAGGGCCCGGGTCCTCAGGACCCGCCGCCGGGCGACGCCTCGAACAGCGGCGCGCGACCGGGCGGCTGCGCGGGCGGCGGGCCCGCGACACCCCGCAGGAGGGGCCGCACCTGCTCCGGGTCCGCGGGCGTGAGGTCGACGGTCTCGTCGCCGTGGACGACGCGCAGCGCGTCGCCCGACTCGAGGCGGTACGTCACGCCGTCGCGACGGACCTCGACGCGGGCCCGCGCGTCGCCGTGGTGGACCGCGAACGCGAGCCGCGTCAGGCGGGCGGGGAGCCGGGGCGCGAGGCGGAGCGCGCCGTCGTCGTGCCGCAGGCCCGCGACGCCCGTGACGAGCGCGGTCCACGCCCCCGCGAGCGACGCGACGTGCAGGCCGCCGTCGGCGGACCCGCGCAGGTCGCGCAGGTCGAGGAGCGCGCACTCGCGCGCGTAGTCGTACGCGAGGTCGACGTAGCCGATCTCCGCGGCGACCACGGCCTGCGCCGGCGCGGACAGCGACGAGTCGCGGACCGTGAGCGGCTCGTAGTAGTCGAAGTCGCGGCGGCGCTGCTCGGGCGTGAACTCCTCGGGCGCGGTGTGCAGCGCGAGCACGAGGTCGGCCTGCTTGACGACCTGCCTGCGGTACAGCTCGACGTAGTGCACGTGGTCGTCGAGCGGGAAGCGGGCCGTCCCGCGCGGCGCGAAGTCCCAGTGGGCGTGGCGCGTGAAGTCCTGCGACTGCTCGGTGACGCCGAGCTCGGCGTCGTACGGCACGACCATCCGGTCGGCCGCGCGGAGCCACCCCGCGCGCTCGTCCTCGTCGACGCCCAGCCGGGCCGCCGCGTCGGGGAACCGTGCGCAGAGCTCGTCCGCGGCCCGCAGGTTCTTGCGGGCCATGAGGTTCGTGTACGTGTTGTTGTCGACGACGGCCGTGTACTCGTCCGGGCCCGTCACGCCGTCGATGCGGAAGCCCGCGGCCGTGTGGTGGCCGCGCGCCGCCCACAGGCGCGCGGTCTCGACCGCGAGGTCGACCGCGACGTCGCGCGCGAGGTCGTCGTCGTGCGTGGCGGCCACGTGCCGGACCGCGCCGAGCGCCACCGCCGCCGCGACGTGCACGGCGGCCGTGCTCGCGGGCCAGTACCCCGAGGACTCGCGCCCGCTGATCGTGCGCCACGGGAACGCCGCGCCGGGGAGCCCGAGCTCCGCCGCGCGCTCGCGTGCGTGGGGCAGGGTCGCGTGCCGCCAGCGCAGGTGCGCGGCCGCGGCGCCCGGGAGCACCTGGTCCAGCACGGGGAGCACGAAGCTCTCGGAGTCCCAGAACGCGTGCCCGCCGTACCCGGTGCCGGTCAGGCCCTTGGCGCGCACGCCGACGCCCTCGACGCGTGCCGCCGCCTGCACCACCGCGAGCAGCGCGTGGCGCACCGCGAGCTGCATCTCGTCGTCGCCGTCGAGCTCGACGTCGCCGCGCTCCCACACGTGCTCCATCGCGTCGGTCTGCTCGCGCGCGAGCGCGTCCCACCCGGCGTCCACGGCGCCGGCGAGCACGGCGCGCGCGTGCGCGGGCAGCGCGTCGGCGTCCGGGCCGCCCGCGTAGGCCGCGAGCACCTCGAGCGTGAGCCGCTGGCCGGCCCGCAGCTCGGCCACGAGGACCGCCCCGCCGCCGCGGCGGTGCCACGCGGCGGCGACGTCGTCCGCCGCCTCGACGCGGTGCGCCGTCTCGACTGCGACGCCTCGCTCGGAGCGCACGGTGCGCTGCCGCACCGACGACCCCTCGGCCTCGTGCCGGCACGAGACGGTGACGAGCCCGGGGGCGGTGCGGCCCTGCTCCGCCTCGCCGTGCGTGCAGCCGGTCACGGGGCGCACGGCCACGGTGACGTCGTCGTGCGCCTCGACGTGCCAGCGCGTCGCGACGACCTCGCGCCGCGAGAGGGGCACGAGCCGCTCGGCGCGCAGCGTGACGCGCCCGCCCGACGGCGACGCCCAGCGCAGGGTCCGGTGCAGGGCCCCGTGGCGCAGGTCGAGGGACCGCTCGTGCGCCTCGACCGTCCCCGCGACGCGCACGGCGTCGTCCTCGGCCGCGGCGCGCACGTCGACCGGCTCGCCGTCCACGGACCACCCGAGCCGCCACGCGTCGACGACGGGGACGAGGCGCTCCTCGACCTCGGGGTAGCCGTAGGCGCGCTCGGCGTACGTCTGGTCGAACTCCTCGTAGACGCTCGCGACGAGCGTGGCGGGGTCGTCGTCCGGGTCGGTCTCGTCGAGCACGCCACGCACGCCGACGTACCCGTTGGCCACGGCGAGGAGGGACGCGACGACCCGCGGGTCGTCGACGTCGAGGGTGGACTCCCGCAGGGTCCACGCGTCAGGCTGGGCTGTCACGCGGACACTCCACCACGGGTGCGGGTCGCTCGCCCGTCCGGCGGCGGAGTGCCGGGAGCGGTACCCGACGGGCGGCGGCCGGACCCGCCGCGACGCTCCTCGGCGACGCCGCAGGAGTAAAAGCCGACGCGCGTTTCGCGACTTTTGCTTGTTGTCGACACAACTTTCGCATACCTGTTGACATCGGTGACTGACTGCGGTGTCATGAACCTCGTTGCCCCTGGAACGACCAGGGGACCGGACGCCGGCGCAGGGGAGCTCGGCGCCCGGGCCGACAGCCGGTCGGCGCGCACCGACGCGCGCCCCCGGCGGGGGCCACGGCGGCCCCGGACCTCGCCACGGGCCGGTCTCCCACCGGACCGGGACGAGCCCCGCACGACCGAGCACCGTCTCGACCCTGCGACGACGCGGGAGACCTCCCGCCCGACCCAGCACCTCTCTGCACGACCCCCCGCACCACCGGGGGACGTCCGCGCGCCCTCGAGGCGCCGGCCGGCGTGGCGTCGCGCGCCGCCACGCCGGTCCGGCGCGCCCGGAGGCTGCCCGGGCGACCCCGCACGCCCAGAAGGAGTCCACATGTCCGACCCGACGACCGAGACCGAGACCCCCGCGAGGCCGCTCTCGAGACGCGCCCTGCTCGCCGGGGCCGGCGTCGTCGCCGCGAGCCCCGCGGCCGCCCTGCTGCTCGGGGCCGGAGGGAGCGTCGGGGGGCCCCCCCCCCCCGGGGCCGCCCCCCCCCCCGCCGCGGGGCCCCCCCCCCCGGGGGGGGCCCCCCCCCCCGGCGCCCGACCGGGGCGGCATCCGGTGGCTCGCGCTCGACTGGCTGACCGACCC